>JAYUYQ010000131.1:0-5859 GCA_043752435.1 Betaproteobacteria bacterium | reverse complement strand
CGACTGGCAGCCCGAGGGCGCATTGCTGACGCGGCCGCAGGACAGCGTGCAGTGGCGTGCGCTGGATCGCGCTGGATGTGCATTCCTCGACATCTGTGCCGCCGGCGGCACCGTGGCCGATGCCGCACAGGCGGCGCTCGACGCGCAGGCAGATGCTGATCTCGGCCGGGTGATGGCCACACTGCTCGAAGCCGGCGCGTTCAGCCGGCTTGACCTTAGGGCCTGTTAACCATTATTTCGTGAGATGCGTTGTGATCAAAATCGTCAGTGGCAAGGCACTTACCGCGGCCCATATCGAGAATATGGGCAACTCATTTGCCAAATGCGGTAACGCAGTCAGTGGCGATTTTGATCACAACCCGGAGGGACGGGACGTCGCACTCACGAAATAATGGTTAACAGGCCCTAATACCTGAAAGGAACACTCATAAATGTCGCAACCACCATGACAAACACGCCCGCCACCGGAATCATTGCCCGGTGGAACCGCATCGCCGATCAACTGGCGTCATACATCAGCCACAACATCATTGCGCTGGCCTCGCGCATCGCTGTTGCCGCGATTTTCTTTTTGTCAGCGCGCACCAAGGTTGACGGCCTGCTGACCATCAAGGACACCACATTCCTGCTGTTTGAAGAGGAATACAAGCTGCCGCTGCTGCCGCCGGAATTCGCGGCGCATATGGCGACCTATGCCGAACACCTGTTTCCGATGCTGCTGGTGCTGGGGTTGTTTACGCGGCTGTCCGCATTCGCACTGCTCGGCATGACCGCGACCATCCAGATTTTTGTCTATCCAGATGCCTGGCCTACGCACCTGACCTGGGCCGTGCCGATGCTGTATCTGATGGGTCGCGGCGGCGGCTCTTGGGCGGCCGATCACCAGTTCGGCATAAAATAATCAATAAAAACAATTATTTATTAATTATATCCAGCACCGGTTTGCCGACCATGCGACGCTCTTCATAAGCCTCGTGCGCCTCCTCCACATTGTCCAGCGTGAATCGCCCGGCAATGCTGATGTTCAGCGAGCCGTCGAGCAGCGCACCGAAAATATCCGCTGCGCGGCGCCGGATTTCCGCGGCATCGCGAAGATGATCGGCCAGTCGCGGCCGCGTCAAGAACAGGGAACCGGATTCACCGAGTTCCAGTGGATCGAGATCTTTGACCGAACCCGAAATATTGCCGTAATTGACGATCAGGCCACGGGTACGCGCAACACGGAAACTGTCGCGCAACGACGTCTTGCCGATCGGGTCGTAAACCACATCCACGCCCTGCCCGCCGGTGGCTTCGCGCACCGCTTCGACAAAACGCCCGTTGTCATACAACAGCACCAGGTCCGCGCCGCGTTCGCGCGCGACGGCAGCCTTGTCCGCCGAACTGGTGGTGGCGAACACGCGTGCGCCACTGCGTTTCGCCAACTGGATCAGCACCTGACCGATGCCGCCGGATGCGGCATGCACCAGACAGCTTTTGCCGGGTCCGAGCTGACCGACGTCATGCGCGAGGTAATGAGCGGTGTAACCCTGGAATACCGACACCGCCGCAAGATCCAGCGGCACCGCATCCGGCACCTTCACCGCCTGCCATGCCGGCACCACGGCATATTCGGCATAACTGCCCCAGACAATGCACCACGCGACGCGGTCTCCCACCGCATGCGTGGTCACGCCCGCACCGACAGCCTCCACCACACCCGCGCCTTCCATGCCCAATGTGCACGGCAGGCGCACCGGGTAAGTTCGCGATGTTTCGTACTTGCCCTGGCGCGTATGAATGTCCATGAAATTGATGCCGGCGTGATGGACGCGAACCAGCAGCGTACCGGGTGCTGCCACCGGCACGGGAGCATCGATGCGTTGCAGGACTTCGGGACCGCCGTATTGATGGATCTGGATGCTTTTCATGGCCACATGCTTTTTTCGGGAAAGGCTGGAATTATCGCGCATCCTGACTCGCTTCTTTCCGTATCATCTATCAGCGCCCCGTAAGGACTGCCAGAATGCCGCGACTGATGATGCGTAACCGGCAGCAACCGCAGTTGCGGAACGCAGTTACGGAATCTTCCGCGAAGTGCGCGGTCAGATGCAGGACCTGTTAACAAGGAGAATCAACATGAAACGACGCGGATTTTTGCAGGGACTGACGCTGGCAGTGCTGGGTTCGTCGCTGCTGAGGACGGCACAGGCCGCCACGGCCATGGCGACGAAAGACATCGAAGCCCTGCAGAAAAACTGGCGCGCATTGCTGCCGGCAAATTTCAAGACACCGGCACCCACCGAGCCGCTGCAACTGTCGAAAGACGAATGGCGCAAACGCCTCGACAAACCGCAATACAACGTGCTGCGCGAGGAAGGCACCGAACGCGCCGGCACCAGTCCGCTGAATGCTGAAAAACGTCCGGGTGTGTTCGCCTGCGCCGGTTGCGACCTGCCGGTATTCACCTCCGACATGAAATACGAATCCGGCACCGGCTGGCCGAGTTTTTTCACCACCATCCCCGGCGTTTTCGCCACCAAAAAGGATTACGGCTTGCACTTACCGCGCGTTGAATACCACTGCGTGCGCTGCGGCGGGCATCACGGTCATGTGTTCGAAGACGGTCCGGCGCCGACCCGGCAACGCTGGTGCAACAACGGCGTCGCGCTGAAATTCATTCCGAAACTGGCATAGCCGGCGGGCGGCTGTTAATCCACGGAGTCCAGGTTCGAGCCCGGATCGGGAAACCGAATCTCGATCCACTATCGGCCATAAGCGGACATTGGATCCAGCGGAACCTGCTTCAGATTGGTAGTGTGGCGGGGTGCAGGTCAGACGGGAAATGGTTTGCAGGTGGTCATGGAAGTCTCTGTACGCATAGTGCCATCGGCGCGCCTAATCCACCTTGATGCCGGCTGTTTTGATGATGACGCCGAACTTGTCGACGTTGGTCTTGATGAGTGCGGCCATCTGCTCCGGCGTGTTGACTTCAGGGTCGGAACCCGCGTTCAGCAAGCGTTCGCGCACATCCGGCAGCGCCACCACCTTGTGCACGGCCGCGTTGAGTTTCAGCGTCACGTCGCGCGGCAGGCCGCCAGGACCAACGATGGAATACCACGACGACAGTTCGTAGCCCGGCAGCCCGGCCTCGGCAATCGTCGGCACGTCCGGTAAAGACTGCGCGCGCTTCGCGGGGGTGACGCCCAGCGCGCGCACCCTGCCGGCACGGATCTGCGGCAGCGCTCCGGCCAGCACGCCGAAGTACATGTCGACCTGCCCGGCCATGAGGTCCACATAGGCCGGGGTGCTGCCTTTATACGGGATGTGCGCCATGTCGAGCTTCGCCATGTGCTTGAACAGCTCGGCGGACAGGTGGGGCGTGGCGCCCGCGCCGGACGACGCGTAGTTGAGCTTGCCGGGTTTGCTGCGGGCGAGCGCGATCAGCTCGCGGACGTTCTTGGCGGGCACCGAGGGATGGACGACAAGCACCAGACCGAAGGTCGAGATCAGGGACACGCCAGTGAAATCCCGCAGCACGTCGAAACTCGCATTGGGCCGCAGGCTAGGCACGGTCGTCAGGGAGCCGCCGGCTAGCAACAGCGTGTAGCCGTCGGGAGAGGATTTGGCGACATGCTCCCAGCCGACGAAGCCGCCGGCGCCGCCACGGTTCTCCACGATCACCTGCTGACCCAGCACTGCGGTGAGTTTCAGCGCCATCAGCCGGCCGTGGAAATCGTCGCCGCCACCGGCCACGAAAGCGACCACGATGCGCACCGGTTTGACCGGATAAGCCTGTCCTGAGCTTGTCGAAGCGGCCGGCCCTGAACTGGCCGACGGAGCCTGTGCCATGACACCTCCGGACATGCTCCCAAGGAGCAGACCCGACACCGACAACACCATAGCAACCCGATGCGACACCTGCATATGTTATCTCGAATGCATTGAAGGTATAGGAAATAGGAAATTTAAAACACTTTGTGCGCTGAGTGACTGTATCGGCAGTTTGCAAATCGGTCAATCCTGCGGTGTTTGCTGAAAATTCCCCTCTTGCGTGGATTCTTCGGTCCCTGCATCGACCCGAGGGGGCTGATTTCGACGCGATTTTCCCGCTTCGCGCAAGCGCAGGCTGCGCAGGATCGTCGGCCCCGTTGGCGAACAGATCCGGCCTTGTGTATCAGGCCGCCTGGAGGAGCGCCAGCGGCCGCGCGGGGGAGCGTGGCAGCGCTCTCGCAGGCAAGCCCAAGTGGGTGAGGATCCTGACAATCACCGCAGGCTCCTCGATGGCGATGATCTTGAACTCGCCGCCACACTGCGGGCAGTGTTCGAGGTCGATATTGAAAACGCGGTTGAGCAGGTGCGTCCAGCCGATGGGTGTGTTTGCGCCGGGGTGTGTTCACCGGGTCTCTGCGTGGGGCCCGGCACGATCGCCGCACGCAGCCCGAACGCGCAAGGCATTGCGTGCGCAATTCCCCAAGTGGCCTAGGCCGGTATAAACAAGCGCCGGTTCTTGCGCTACACTGCAGAGCAGGAGCACGCACATTTGTCCCTGACCCCTTATCGATTGCGACCAGCTGACGGCAGCGATATCCACGAAATTGCCGTGATGTCGCGCTGCCTGATTGAAGTCGGCCTGCGCGGCTGGACCTGGCATCCGACCCGCGTAGCGCGCGCGCTGCGCGCCCGCGAAACCTGCGTGCTGGCAGCAGAAACGCCCTTTGCGAACGCACCCGACCGACTTGCCGGATTCGCGATTGCCGAATTCGGCGACACCAAAATGCATCTATCGCTGTTCGCCGTCAAACCGGCATATCAGCGCAGTGGCATCGGCCTGGCGATGATTGAGTGGCTGATCGAATCGGCACTGACTGCCGGCATCGACCACATCACCGTCGAGATGCGAGCAAACAATTTTGCCGCGCGCAGTTTTTACGAAGCGCTGGGTTTCCATCACACCCAGTACATCGCCGGTTATTACCAGAACATCGAACCAGCGATCCGCATGCGCCGCGATCTGCTGCAAACCACCACTCTCGGCGAATCCAGAAAATTCGTTTAAAATCAAATATATATAAATGATATCTGGTATCAAAGCATTGACCTTCGACACCTTTGGCACCGTTGTCGACTGGCGTACCAGCATCATCAACGATCTCTCGGCATTCGGCCGCACACGCGGACTCAGCACCGACTGGACCGCTTTTGTTGATGAATGGAAAACCGCGTACAAGCCGGGCATGGACAAGGTGCGCAAAGGCGAATGGCCGTGGACCACCATCGACGGCATTAACCGCAAGGCGCTGGACGAAATGGCATCGCGTTACGGCCTTGCCAAACTCGACGAAGCCGCGATGCACCACATCAACCGTGTCTGGCACCGGCTGCTGCCGTGGCCCGATGTTGTGCCCGGCCTCACGCGTCTGAAGAAAAAATTCCTGATCTCGACGTTGTCCAACGGTGACGTCGATATGCTGGCCAATATGGCCAAACACGGCGGCCTGCCTTGGGATGTCATTCTCTGTGGTCAGGTGTTCCGCCATTTCAAGCCGGATCCTGAAATCTATCTCGGCGCCATTGAAATGCTCGGCTGCAAACCGTATGAGGTGATGATGGTCGCCGCGCATAACGACGACCTGAAACATGCGCGCAGCCACGGCATGCGCACCGGCTTCGTCTTGCGCGCCATGGAATATGGCCCGGCGCAGCCGAACAATCTCAAGGCCAGTGAACAGTGGGATGTCATCGCCAACAATTTTGGCGAACTGGCTGACGCTCTGGGCGCTTAAGGGTTCCCGGCGTGGCGCACCAGCGCCCAAGCCACATGCTCCCGCACCAGCGCCGACGGATGATCGGCGCGCGCCTGTAACCCGGCGATGATTT
>JAYUYQ010000130.1:0-5879 GCA_043752435.1 Betaproteobacteria bacterium | reverse complement strand
GTGTGACCCGCCGCATTGAACTGAAAATCGGCCATACCGAGATGCTGTTGTCCCGCGAAGTGGCGCGGCAATGCTGCGCATTCCTGCGCAGCGGGCAGTTCGCCTGATGCGCGCTTTGATGACAGTGTTGATGACGCTGCTGCTGGCCGGGTGCGGCAATGTGTCCTATTACCTGCAGTCGGTCAGCGGCCAGCTTGAAATCTGGCAGCGTGAAGTGCCAGTCGAACGCCTGCTCGGGGATCCGGATCTCTCGCCGACGCTGAAAGCGCAGCTCGAACGCGCAGTACGCATCCGCGACTATGCCAGCCGCGAACTCGGGCTTCCCGACAACCCCAGTTATCGTTCGTATGCCGACCTCGCGCGGCCGTTTGTGGTGTGGAACGTGTTTGCTGCGGCGGAGTTTTCGATCGAACCGCGACAATGGTGTTTTGCCGTCGCCGGCTGTGTCCGGTATCGCGGTTATTTCTCTGAATCAGAAGCGCGCAGCCATGCCGGAGCTTTGGCCGCGGCAGGTGATGATGTTTACGTCGGCGGCGTGCCGGCGTATTCGACCATCGGCTGGTTTGCCGACCCGCTGCTCAACACCTTCATCCATTACCCGGAACCGGAATTGGCGCGGCTGCTGTTCCATGAACTGGCGCACCAGGTGCTGTATGTGAAAGACGATACCGTGTTCAACGAATCCTACGCCACGGTGGTCGAGCAGGCCGGTATCGCGCGCTGGCTGACTGCTCAAGGCAGCGATGCCGACCGCGTGCGCTACACACAACTGCAGCGCTTCCGCGCTGATTTCCGCGAGCTGGTTACGCGGACCCGCAGCGAACTCGCCGCGTTGTATGCCAGCGACGCTGCGCTGGATGAGAAACGCCGGCGCAAGGCCGAATTGCTGGTGGCGCTGCAAACCCAGTACCGGGAGCGCAAAGGGGAGTGGGGCGGGTTTTCCGGCTACGATCGCTGGTTCGCGCAGCCGCTGGGCAACGCGCATCTGGCATCTGTGTCAATTTATACACAGCAGGTGCCGGCGTTCGAGGCACTGCTCGCCGAGAACGGCAACGATCTGCCGCGCTTCTACGCGGCGGTCAAGGCGCTCGCGGCGTTGCCGGCTGATGTGCGAAATGCGCGGCTTCAAGCGCTGGCGCGCCGCTGATGCGCGCTTTCAGCGATTGCAAACTGATTAATATTGCTGCTTGAAGCGGGTTGCTGCTTACAGCGCCGGGCCACAGAACTGCCGGCCGGTGAGATAGGCCGGGTCCTCAGGGCTTTTTCCGGTCCCGGATTGCGCGTCAATGCTCATCTGCACAGTGTCGCCCGGGCGTACAGTTGTGTTGGCCGGAACTTTGGTCAGCGCGGTTGCGCAGGTTTCCGGTGTCGGAATCGCGGATCAACTCGTCACTCCATGTTTCTGCAGGTATCCGGTCGCGAAGCAGTCGGACATCCATAAAAACCCCGTTAGCAACCTTTTGATAAAGATTTTCAACAGTGCCGGTCCCTGCGCGATCCGGATTCCGGGGCTGTTCGGCCTGAACAAACAGCGGCAGGCTGAGCAGAGTGCCGGCCAGCAGCATGTATTGGAGGTGTTTCATCAGTTGCTCCTTTAAGCGGTTGTGCTGCGCCATGCGCGTACCTCCGGCGCATGGGCTTTAAAAGCTTTTCGTTGCGGTAACTGCGTGCCACGACTGTTCTTGATCACGCCTCAAGACCATGAAAATCAAAGGCCTTTGATATACTGGCGGCCTCTGTTGCGGCGCCCGTGCCGAAGCGTCGCAGTAAGGAGCCGAATCAAGGAGCCGAATCAAGGAGCGTCAGCCATGCAATTAACCCGCATCAGCTTCGGCGACCAGCAGCCCACAGCCACCGGATATGCAGTCTGTGTGCGCGGAGCGGAGGCTGTCTGTACGCTGGGAGACAATCGCAATTCACCGCAGGCTTGGGACGATTTGCCCGTGGTTTGGATGCCGGGTCCGGAATTACAACCTTGAGCGTGCCGCGCGCGATGTCAGGGCCGGTGACCGCCGGCCTTTTTTGTTTGCAGTGACCATACCTTGAAGCCCCGCACCCCCGAAGACATTGCCCAACGCCTGCGCAACCTGCCGCAGCCGACGTACCCCGACGACCTGCCGGTGGTGACGATGCGCGCGGACATCGCGCGCGCCATTGCTGACAACCAGGTGGTCATCATCTGCGGTGAAACCGGTTCCGGCAAAACCACGCAGTTACCCAAGATCTGCCTTGAGCTGCAGCGTGGCGTGCATGGGATGATTGGCCACACCCAGCCGCGGCGCATTGCAGCGCGCACGGTGGCGACGCGCATCGCGCAGGAACTGAAAAGTCCGCTGGGCCATGCTGTCGGCTACAAGGTGCGATTCTCTGACAAGTTGTCATCGAACAGCTATATCAAGCTGATGACCGACGGCATCCTGCTCGCCGAAACCCAGGGTGACCGCGAGCTGCGCGCCTACGACACGCTGATCATCGACGAGGCGCATGAGCGCAGTCTGAACATCGATTTTCTGCTCGGTTACCTGAAGCGGCTGATGCCGCGGCGACCGGATCTCAAAATCATTGTGACCTCAGCGACTATCGACGCGACACGTTTTGCCGAACATTTTGCGACGGACGGTAAACCGGCGCCGGTGATCGAGGTCTCGGGGCGCACTTATCCGGTGGAAGTGCGGTATCACCCGCTGGGTAAAAACGACAGCGAAGATGATAAAGACCTCGACGAAGCCATCGTCGACGCTGTCGCCGAGCTGTGGCGCGAACGCGCGGGCGGCGACGTGCTGGTGTTCCTGCCCGGCGAGCGCGAAATCCGCGAAACGGCCGAAGCATTGCGCAAACATCATCCCAAGGGCGCGGAGATCCTGCCGCTGTACGCACGTCTGTCGTTCGAGGAACAGGATCGTGTGTTCAAATCCGGCGGCGCGCGAAGAATTGTATTGGCGACCAATGTTGCTGAAACCTCGCTGACGGTTCCCGGCATTCATTACGTGGTCGACACCGGCCTCGCGCGCATCAACCGTTATAGCTACCGCAACAAGGTCGAGCAGTTGCAGATCGAAAAAATCGCCCGCGCTTCCGCCGACCAGCGCGCCGGGCGCTGTGGCCGCGTGGCTGCGGGCGTCGCAATCCGTCTTTATGCCGAGGACGATTACGCGGCGCGCCCGCAATACACCGATCCGGAAATCCTGCGCTCGTCGCTGGCACACGTGATCCTGCGCATGAAGGCGCTCAGGATCGGTGACGTCGAGGATTTTCCGTTTCTGGAAGCACCGACGTCGCGGATGATTGCCGACGGCTACCAACTGCTGGCCGAACTTGGCGCGGTTGATGCGGACAAGGCGCTGACGCCGGTCGGCTGGCAGCTCGCCAAATTCCCGATCGATCCGCGCATTGCGCGCATGATCATTGCCGCGAAGCAGGAGAATTGTTTGCATGAAGTGCTGATCATTGCGTCGGCGCTGTCGGTGCAGGATCCGCGTGAGCGGCCCTTCGATAAGGCCGAAGCTGCCGACCGCGCGCATGCGCAGTTTGTCGATGACAAGTCCGACTTCATGGCCTACCTGAAGCTGTGGCAGTTTTTCAGCGACGCCATCCAGCACAAAAAATCCAACAGCAAGCTGGCGCAGGAACTGGCCGCGCAGTTTTTGTCGCAGCGCCGGCTGCGCGAATGGCGCGACATTCACAGCCAGCTCGCGTCGCTGGTCGCCGAGATCGGCATGCAGGCCAATGAAACGCCGGCCACACCTGAGCAGATCCATCGCGCGCTGCTCGCCGGTTTGCTCGGCAACATCGGATTTAAAAACGAAGACGGCGAATACCTCGGCGCGCGCGGCATCAAGTTCACTATTTTCCCCGGCTCGGGCCTGCGCAAGGCCCAGCCAAAATGGGTGATGGCCGGCGAACTTGTGGATACGGCACGCTTGTATGCACGCAGCGTGGCCCGTATCGAGCCTGAGTGGATCGAACCGCTGGCGCGTGACCTGGTCGACCGCCACTACTTCGATCCGCACTGGGAGCGCGAACGCGCGATGGTCACCGCCTTCGAACGCGTCACCTTGTACGGCATCACCATCGTGCCCAAGCGCCGCGTGCATTACGGCGCGATCAATCCGCAGGAGTCGCGCGAGATTTTTATTCGCCAGGCCTTGGTGGCCGGTGACTACGCGACACAGTCAAAATTTATTCAACAAAATCAATTACTTATAAAAGAAGTGCAGGAGCTGGAGCATAAGGCGCGCAAGCGCGATGTGCTGGTCAGTGACGAGGCGATATTCGCGTTTTATGACGCGCTGATTCCGCAGGACATCGTCAACGGCGCGGGTTTTGAACAATGGCGCCGCGAAGCGGAGCAGAAAAACGCCGCGCACTTGCTGCTGACTCGTGAATACCTGATGCGCCACGCTGCAGAGGACATCACCGAGGCGCAGTTTCCCGACAGCCTGCATGCGGGAGAATTCGATGTGCCGCTCAAGTACCGTTTTGATCCCGGCCATGCACTGGACGGCATCACCGCCACCGTACCGCTGGCCTTGCTCAACAAGCTGGACGCGGCAGCCTTCGACTGGCTGGTGCCGGGCATGGTGCGCGACAAAGTAGCCTTTGCGTTCAAGGCGCTGCCAAAAAACTGGCGGCGCCAACTGACGCCGCCGGCGGAGCATGTGACGCGGTTTCTGCAGACCGAAGGTGCTGCACATGGGCTACTGGGTGATGCGGTCGCGCGCTATGCCTCTCGCGCAGCCGGCGCACCGCTGGCGCGCGAAGAAGCAGCCGGCATTGATTACCCGCCGCACCTGCGCTGCAACTACCGCGTGATCGACGAATCGGGACGTGAGCTCGCACAGGGCCGCGATCTGGCCGCATTAAAAGCGCAGCTCGGCGAAGCGGCGCAACTGACGTTTGGCGCGACCACTACCGGCATTGAGCGCAAGGACATCCGGGCATGGGATTTCGGCGATTTGCCGCAGACACTGACCTTCACCCGCGCCGGGCGCAAAGTCACCGGTTACCCGGCGCTGGCCGACGAGGGCGACAGCGTGGCGATCCAGCTGTTTGATGTCGAGGCCGCGGCGCTCGCATCAATGCGTGCCGGCATCGTGCGCCTGACTCGTATTGTGCTCAAAGAGCAGATGCGCCAGCTCGAAAAAAACCTGCGCGGCTTCGAGCAGGCGGCGCTGCAGTTGCGGACCATTGCCAACGTCGATGAACTGCGCGCCGATCTGGTCAGTGCGATCTGCGACCGCGCCTTCATCGGGGACGATGAACTGCCGCGCGGATTAAAAGCGTTTGAGGACCAGGTCAAACGCGCGCGCACGCGCTTGCCGGCGGTAAGTGAAGCGGCGTGCCGGATTTTTGTGACCATTGCCACTGAGCATCACCTGTTGTCGCTGGCACTGGGTGCGGCCAAGGGCACTGTCGCGCGCGCCGCCAACGACATCCGCGCCCAGCTCCAGCGGCTGGTCTACAAGGGGTTTTTCAATGCCACGCCCTGGCCGCAGTTGTCGCAGTTGCCACGTTATCTGCAGGCGATGCGCATGCGGCTGACCAAGTTCCCGGCGAATGCCGAACGCGACGCAAAGCATGCGGCGAGCATCGCCCAGCTCTGGGGCCGTTACGAAATGCGCCTCGACCAGCAGCAGAAAGCGGGCATGGTCGATCCACGCCTGCTTGAATTCCGCTGGCACATTGAGGAACTGCGCGTGTCGCTGTACGCACAGGAACTGAAGACGCCTTCCCCGGTGTCGTACAAACGGTTGGACAAGCTGTGGAGCCTGATGGGCTAGTGAGGGGTGATGTGTCTTCGATTAAACTGCAAAACACCGTAATGAAAGATTCGACAAGATGAATGACGTGTCACCTGACATGCCGATGCTGTTTACGCC
>JAYUYQ010000129.1:0-5893 GCA_043752435.1 Betaproteobacteria bacterium | reverse complement strand
TAACCGGGCTTCGGCTTCGCGGATTGCTGCCGCCAATGGGCCGCTGGCATCGACCAGCCCGGCCAGCAGGCGTTCAGCCAAGGGCGAGAGCCGCGTGCCTTTGCCTTGTTGTGGCACGACCAGCGATTCGCCCAGTTGATTGCCAGCCGCTTCCAGCAGGCCCCAAGCATGGCGATAGGAGAGTTCGGTGGTTTTGGCCGCGGTTTGCAAATTGCCGGTGCGGGCAATCGACTCCAACAGCATGACCATCCGGGGCTCCATGGTCAGACCTTCGATGGTCCAGCGTACTTCCCCGGAAATCTTCATGGTTATGTTCTAAATTGCATATTGTGGTTGATTTTTATATCAATAAAATCAATATCTTTCAAGTATTGCTAAAAATTACATGAATAGTCTGGGGGAGGCATTTACGGCGGCATGGCGTTTGATCGCCGGCTTCGATGCCGAGCTGGCGCAGGTTGTCGGACTCAGCCTGCAAGTCAGCCTGATTGCCGTGGTGATCGCGACTCTGATCGGCCTGCCGATCGGCGCCATGGTCGCCGTCGAACGTTTCCGCGGTCGGCAAACCCTGATCGTGTTGCTCAACGCCTTGATGGGGCTGCCCCCGGTGGTGGTGGGGCTGGTGGTGTATCTGCTGCTGTCGCGTGCAGGTCCGCTGGGCGGCCTCGGCATCCTGTTTACGCCGACCGCCATGGTCATTGCGCAAACCGTACTGATCACCCCGATCATCGCCGCGCTGTCGCGTCAGATCATCGAAGACGCGTGGCGGGAATACGACGAACAACTGCGTTCGCTGGGCGCGCACCGGCTCAATGCCGCCATGACGCTGATATGGGATACACGATTTTCGCTGCTGACCATCGTGCTCGCCGGTTTCGGTCGTGCCGCAGCCGAAGTCGGTGCGGTGATGATTGTCGGGGGTAACATTGCCGGCGTGACGCGGGTGATGACCACCACCATTGCGCTGGAAACCAGCAAGGGTGACCTGCCGCTGGCGCTGGGCCTGGGCATCGTGCTGATCACGCTGGTGATTGTGCTGAACGCACTGGCTGCTGTCATTCGCGAGATGGCGCTGCGGCGCTACGGCTGAGCCATGCTGCCACTCGAACTGCATGAACTGACTTTCTCCGCAGGCAAGGCGGCGATCATCCGCGGCATTTCGGCGCGCATCGAAGCCGGCCCACGGACGGTGATCCTCGGACCCAACGGCGCCGGTAAAAGCGTGTTGATGCGGCTGTGCCATGGCTTGCTGACACCGACCAGCGGCTGCATCGTCTGGCAGGGTGCCATGAATGGTGGAAAAAACGTTGATGTGCGCCGGCAGCAGGCGATGGTGTTCCAGCGCCCGGTGATGCTGCGCCGTTCTGCACTGGCCAATGTGATGTACGGCCTGAAGCTGGCAGGCAAATCGAGCAGCCAGTCCGAATTGCGCGCCATGGATGTATTGGAAGTAGTTGGCCTTGCGCAACATGCGGAGCGGGCGGCGCGGGTGCTGTCGGGCGGCGAGCAGCAGCGACTGGCACTGGCACGCGCCTGGGCGCTAGGGCCCGATGTGTTGTTCCTTGATGAGCCCACGGCCAACCTCGATCCGGCATCGACGCAGGACATCGAGAACATCATCAATGCCATCCATGCTTCCGGCACCAAGATCATCATGACCACGCACAACCTCGGCCAGGCAAGGCGGCTGGGCGACGAAATCCTTTTTATCAGTAACGGCCGCTTGATGGAGCACACGCCCATAAACCGGTTTTTCAAACAACCCGCTTCGTCAGAAGCGGCGTCTTTCATCAAAGGAGAAATACCGTGGCAATCATGACGCGCAGAGCATTGCTGGTTTTGGCGTTATCAGGTTTGCTGCAGGCACCGATGGCTGCGGCACAGCAATTCATCACCGTGGCCTCTACGACCTCGACCGAGCAGTCGGGCCTGTTCAAACATCTGCTGCCGATATTCGAGAAAAAAACCGGCACCCAGGTGCGTGTGGTGGCCTTGGGCACGGGGCAGGCGCTGGACATGGGACGTCGCGGCGATGCCGACGTGGTATTCGTGCACGACAAAGTGGCGGAAGAGAAATTTGTCGCTGATGGTTTTGGTGTGCAGCGCTTCGCGGTGATGTACAACGATTTCGTGCTGGTCGGTCCGAAAGCGGATCCGGCAAAAATTGCCGGCGGCAAGAATATCGTTGATGCCTACAAAAAAATCGCTGCCGCATCGGCACCGTTTGCTTCGCGCGGTGACAAAAGCGGCACACATGCGGCGGAACTGCGCCTGTGGAAAGCCGCCGGCATTGATCCGCAGACCGGCAAGGGCGGTTGGTACCGCGAAACCGGTTCCGGCATGGGGCCGACGCTGAACACGGCATCGAGCATGAACGCCTATGCCTTCACCGACCACGGCACCTGGCTGTCGTTCAAGAACCGCGGTGATCTGGTGATCGTGGTCGAAGGCGACCAGCAGTTGTTCAACCAGTATGGTGTCATGCTGGTCAATCCAGCCAAACATCCGCATGTCAAAAGAGAACTGGGCCAGGCTTTTGTCGACTGGATGATTTCCGCGGAAGGCCAGAAGGCCATTGCCGACTACAAGATTGGTTCTGACCAGTTGTTTTTCCCGAACGCTGGCCGTTAGACGGGTGCGGTATGCTGCGGCGGTTCTGGTTTAAGGAATTGCTGATTTGAATCCATCGGGAATATCTGGGGGGCGCGCCCCCGCTCTGATCATTGTTGCGGCAATGCTGGCACTGATCATCATCGTCGCCATCGCGTTTTCGGTCGGTCGTTACCCGATCGTAGTCGGTGATTTGCTGCGCGTGGTCTGGGCATGGCTTGGCGGTGCACCGCATGGCCTGGATCCAACCATTGAAACCGTGGTGCTGCAGATCCGCGGGCCGCGGGTGATCGCGGCGCTGCTGGTTGGCGCATCACTCGCCGCAGCGGGTGCTGCGTATCAAAACCTGTTCCGCAACCCGCTGGTGTCGCCGGACATCCTCGGCGTGTCAGCCGGTGCCGCGGCGGGGGCGGTGCTGGGTTTTTTTCTGTCGCTGGGCATCGTCGCGATCCAGTCCATGGCTTTGGCGGGTGGTCTCGCTGCCGTGGCTATGGTGTATGTGGTGGCGCGGGCGGTGCGCGGCCACGATCCGCTGCTGGTACTGGTGCTCGCTGGCGTGGTGCTGGGCTCGTTGCTTGGCGCCTTTGTTGCGCTGATGAAATATCTCGCCGATCCGTATAACCAACTCCCGGCGATTACGTTCTGGCTGCTCGGCAGTCTGGCGTCCGTCGATCCGCGCGACCTGTGGATCGCCGGGCCGTTGATGCTTGCCGGCCTGCTGCCGCTGTGGCTGCTCCGATGGCGCATTAACGTGCTGTCACTGGATGACGAGGAGGCGCGTGCGCTGGGTGTGGCGACTGTGCGTATTCGTGTGGCGGTGATCGTCGGCGCCACGCTGATGACCTCGGCGGCGGTGGCGATCTCCGGCGTCATCGGCTGGATCGGGCTGGTGATTCCGCATTTTGCACGGCTGCTGACCGGCCCGGATTTTTCGCGCCTGTTGCCAGTGTCTGTGCTGCTCGGCGCCGGTTTCCTGGTAGCCGTCGATACGCTGGCGCGCAGCATTGCCAATATCGAAGTACCGCTGGGCGTGCTGACGGCTTTTATCGGCACACCCTTGTTTCTGTGGCAACTGATGACTGCACGGCGAGGATGGCAATGAAGCTTGCTGCGCAAGACCTGGCGTTTGGTTATCGCGACCGTCGTGTCGGTAGTGATGTCACGCTGGAACTCGCGGCGGGCGAGGTGTTATGCCTGCTCGGTCCCAACGGCAGCGGTAAAACCACCTTGTTCAAGACGCTGCTCGGATTGCTGCCGCCGCAGTCCGGTACCGTGTTGATCGAAGGTCGTGATGCGGGCACTCTGACACGTGATGCGATTGCGCGGCAGATCAGTTATGTGCCGCAGGCCCACGGCGCCTTTTTTCCATATACGGTGCGTGAAACCGTGCTGATGGGGCGTACAGCGCACCTCGGCCTGTTCTCGGCACCGTCTGCGCGTGACCACGCGGCTACTGCAGCCGCTATTGAACGCATGGGTATTACGCATCTGGCGGATGCAATCTACACGCAGATCTCCGGCGGGGAACGGCAACTGGCGCTGATCGCGCGGGCTCTGGCGCAGGAAGCGCGTGTGGTGATCATGGATGAACCGACAGCCAACCTCGACTTTGGCAACCAGGTGCGCGTGCTGGAGCGCATCCGCACGCTGGCGGGCGAGGGCATCGGCGTGTTGTTGTCGACGCATGATCCGGATCACGCTTTTCTGTGCGCAGACCGGGTGGCGATGTTGCATCAGGGGCGGTTGATGGCGTGCGGCACGGTGAGTGAGGTCATGACCGCGGAAAAACTGCAGCAGATCTACGGCGTAGCGGTGACAGTGACTGCGGTGCCGATGGGCGACGGCAGCACGCGCAGCGTTTGCCTGCCGCTGGGCCGGTCATGAAGATGGCAATGACGAACTTAATTAAGTTATTGTTTTTATTGATATTTTCAATTTTTTCGGGAGTGTGGCTCAGCAACGCCCACGCGCAGCGCGACATCCCTGCAATTGCTGCGGCTTCCGATCTGCAGTTCGCGCTGGAAGATATTGCCGCGCGATTCCGCGCCGACAGCCAGAAAGAGGTTCGCCTGACTTTTGGTTCCTCGGGCAATTATTTTCGCCAGATTGAACAGGGGGCGCCATTCCAGTTGTTCCTGTCGGCGGATGAGGACTTTGTGTTTCGTTTGCATCTGTCTGGCAAAACTGAAGACCGTGGCGTGCTTTATGCGACCGGTCGCATCGTATTGTTCGCACCCATGGGTTCAACGCTGAATGTGGACCAGCGGATGGCGAGCCTCAAGGCTGAACTTGCCGCCAAACGCATCAGCCGTTTTGCCATCGCCAATCCCGAACACGCGCCTTACGGCCGCGCTGCGGAGCAGGCATTGCGTAAACTGGGATTGTGGGAAGCGCTGCAGGGAAAACTGGTGCTTGGCGAAAATGTATCGCAGGCCGCGCAGTTTGCGACCAGCGGCTCGGCGCAGGGCGGCATTTTTGCGTATTCGCTGGCCTTGTCTCCGAATGTTTCCAAACTGGGAAGTTATATGCTCTTGCCGGAAGACCTGCACCAGCCGCTGCGCCAGCGCATGGTGCTGGTCAAAGGCGCGGGAGAAACTGCGCGGGCGTTTTATGCGTACCTGCAGCAGCCCGCAGCGCGGAAAATTTTCGAGCAATATGGTTTTGTGCTGCCTGCCGGAACGGCAAAATAAATCATGGATTGGTCTGCACTCAACCTTTCGCTGAAACTCGCCGCCTGCACGGTGCTGATCCTGCTGCCGCTGGGAATCTGGGCCGGGCATGCGCTGGCGGCATATCACTTCCGCGGCAAGGCCTGGGTCGAGGCGCTGCTGGCACTGCCGCTGGTATTGCCGCCGACCGTATTGGGTTATTACTTGCTGGTGATGATGGGTGGCGCGTCACCCATCGGCCAGTTCTATGAATCCGTATTCGGCCGGCCGCTGGTGTTCAGTTTTGAGGGACTGCTGCTGGCGTCGGTGATTTTCAACATCCCGTTCGCGATCCAGCCCATGCAGCGCGGCTTTGAGGCGATTGCGCCGGAAGTACGCGATGCCGCGGCCTGCTGCGGGCTCTCGCGCTGGCGCACGCTGTGGCGCATCGAGCTGCCGCTGGCCTGGCCCGGCATTTTGTCGGCGGTGGTGCTGACGTTTGCGCACACGCTGGGGGAATTCGGCGTGGTGCTGATGGTCGGCGGCAGCATACCCGGCGAAACCAAGACCATCGCCATCGCGATCTACGACCGGGTGCAGGCTTTCGATACTGCCGGCGCCGGCGTGATGTCCGC
>JAYUYQ010000128.1:0-5898 GCA_043752435.1 Betaproteobacteria bacterium | reverse complement strand
GGCGACACCCTCGCCGGCGATGCAATACAGGCCCTGCGCCAGCGGCTGCTCGACAACGACCTGTGCCACGGCGCCGGCAGCTACCGCACCCATGATATCCGTGCCGCCTACCTTGAACGCATCACCGACTCCCGCATCAACAACTCCATCAAGCTCGCGCGGCCGATGCGCATCGCCGTCGATTGCGGTAACGGCATTGCCGGTGCCACCGCGCCGGAACTCTATCGCCGGCTGGGCTGTACGGTTGAGGAACTATTTTGTGAGGTAGACGGCACCTTCCCCAACCATCATCCCGATCCGTCGCAACCGAAAAACCTGCAGGACTTGATTGCAGCACTGCACACAGGCGATGCCGAAATCGGGCTGGCCTTCGACGGAGACGGCGACCGGCTGGGCGTGGTCACCAAATCGGGAAAAATCATCTATCCCGACCGCCAGTTGATGTTGTTTGCCGCCGACGTGCTGTCGCGCGTACCCGGCGCCGAAATCATTTTCGACGTTAAATGCACCCGCCACCTGTTCGGCTGGATTCGCAAGCACGGCGGCAAACCATTGTTGTGGAAAACCGGGCACTCGTTCATCAAGAAAAAACTCAAGGAAAGCGGCGCACCGCTGGCCGGTGAAATGAGCGGGCACATTTTCTTCAAGGAACGCTGGTACGGTTTCGACGACGGAATGTATGCCGGTGCACGGCTGCTGGAAATCCTCAGCCGCAGCGACGATCTGGGCGCCGTCCTCGAGGCTCTGCCCGATTCAATCAACACGCCGGAGCTGCAATGGCAGCTGGCTGAAGGCGAAAATTACACGCTGATGGATAAACTGCAGAAAACAGCGCGATTCACCGGCGCGCAGGAAATCATCACCATTGACGGCCTGCGCGTCGAATATGCCGACGGCTTCGGCCTGGCTCGACCGTCAAACACCACGCCGATCATCGTGCTGCGATTCGAAGCCGACAACGAAGCGGCGCTGCGCCGCATCCAGGAAGATTTCCGCAAGGTGCTGCTTGCGGTCAAACCAGGGGCAGCGCTGCCGTTCTAGGATTTGCGGCCGGTCAGAATCAGCGCCTGACGGGATTCAAAGTGCCGCGGTTGTAATCCAGGCTTTAAACTGACGCCTCATTACAGGCGCTGTTCGATCCAGGCGCGTACGGACTGCAGCGCTTCCGGCAATTTCGAGGGATCGGTGCCGCCGGCCTGTGCCATGTCGGCCCGACCGCCGCCTTTGCCGCCGACCTGTTGCGCAACATGATTCACCAGTTCCCCGGCCTTCACCTTTGCGGTGAGATCGGCGGTTACACCGGCGATCAAAGTGACCTTGCTGCCCTCGACAGCCGCCAGCACGATGGCCGCGCTTTTCAGTTTGTCCTTCAGCTTGTCCATGGACTCGCGCAGCGCTTTCGAATCAGCACCGTCCATCGCTGCAGCCAATACCCGAATCACAGTCCCATCCTTGCCCTTGACGTCAACAGCCTGCGTGGCGATGTCATCCCCCTGGCTCGAGGCCAGTTTTGATTTCAGGCGCGCGAGTTCCTTTTCAAGGTTGCGCACATTGTCGATGATCTGGGTGATTTTCTGTCCGACTTCCTGCGGCGAGGTGCGTAGTGCTGCAGCCGCGCCGGCGAGTTTCTGTTCCTGCGCCTGCACGTAAGCCAGGGCGCGGTCACCGGTGGTGGCTTCGATGCGGCGTATGCCGGCAGCGACGCCACCCTCGGACACTACCTTGAAAAAGCCGATATCGCCGGTACGTTTCACATGCGTACCGCCGCACAGTTCACGCGAAGTTCCGATGTCGAGCACACGCACTTCATCGCCGTATTTCTCGCCGAACAGCGCCATCGCACCGTGTTTCACCGCGTCATCAAACTTCATGATGCGCGACGCGGTTGAGACATTGGCAAGGATTTCGGTGTTGACCAAGGACTCGACCTGCCGCAGCTGGGCTTCGGTCATCGGCTCGTTGTGCGAAAAATCGAAACGCGTCTTGTCGGCGTCAACCAAAGAACCCTTCTGCTGCACATGAGGGCCCAGCACTTCGCGCAATGCCTTGTGCATCAAGTGGGTCGCGGAATGGTTACGCATGGTGCGCGCATGGCGCACGGCGTCCACCCGCCCGGCCAGTCGGTCACCGACGGCCAGCGCGCCGGTTTCAAGCTTGCCGTGATGGCCGAACACATCAGACTGGATTTTCAGCGTGTCAGCCACCGCAAAGGTTCCACCATCAGCCACCAGCTCACCGGCATCACCGGCCTGGCCGCCGGACTCGGCGTAAAACGGCGTGCGGTCGAGCACCACCACCGCGGATTCTCCGACTGCAATCGACGGCACGGCACTGCCATCGCGGTAAATCGCGATGACTTCGGCGTCATCGAGCGCCAGCGTGTCGTAACCGTGGAATTCGGTCTTGGCGCCCTGATAGTCAACCGATGCGCCCATCTGAAACTTGGACGCGGCGCGCGCACGCTCGCGCTGTTGATCCATCGCCGCCTCAAAACCGGCGTAATCCATGCGCACATTGCGCTCGCGCGCGATGTCGGCCGTCAGGTCCACCGGGAAACCATAGGTGTCGTAGAGCTGAAACACGGTTTCGCCGTCAAGCATCTTGTCTTCGCGGGTCAACGCGCCTTCGAGCACCCTCATGCCGTTTTCCAGGGTCTCGGCAAAGCGCTCTTCTTCCTGTTTCAAGACCTGCATCACCCGATCCTGCACCTTGACCAGCTCGGGATAGGCCGCGCCCATTACTTTCGCCAAGTCGGGCACAACCTTGTGGAAAAATGGTTTGGTCTGGCCCAGCTTGTAGCCATGGCGGATCGCGCGGCGGATGATCCGACGCAGCACATAACCTCGACCTTCGTTGCCGGGAATCACGCCGTCGACAATCAGAAAGGCACAGGCGCGGATATGGTCCGCAATGACCTTCAGCGAATTGTTGTTCAGATCTTTCGCCCCTGTTTCCCGTGCAGCAGCCTTGATCAACGCCTGGAACAGGTCAATGTCGTAATTGGAATGCACGCCCTGCAGTACCGCGGCAATGCGCTCCAGGCCCATGCCGGTATCGACAGAGGGTTTGGGCAAGGGGTTCAACAGATATTCGTCGCCTTTTTTCTGCCGATCGAATTGCATGAACACCAGATTCCAGATTTCGATGTAACGGTCGCCGTCGGCATCCTTGGATCCGGGCGGGCCGCCTTCGACATCGGCACCGTGGTCGTAAAAAATTTCGCTGCACGGGCCGCAGGGTCCCGTGTCGGCCATCTGCCAGAAATTATCCGAACCACCGCCCGGCTTGTCACCGATGCGCACGATGCGCTCTTTCGGCACACCGATGTCTTTCGACCAGATCTCGTAGGCCTCGTCATCGGTTTGGTATACGGTGACCCAGAGTTTGTCCTTGGGCAGTCCGTAAACGGAGGTCAGCAGTTCCCAAGCGAAATGGATGGCATCGCGCTTGAAATAATCTCCGAAGGAGAAATTGCCCAGCATTTCAAAAAACGTGTGGTGGCGGGCGGTGTAACCGACGTTTTCGAGGTCGTTATGTTTACCACCGGCACGCAGGCTGCGCTGCGAAGTCGTCGCACGCTTGTAGGAACGGGTTTCCTGCCCGAGGAACACATCCTTGAACTGCACCATGCCGGAATTGGTGAACAGCAGCGTCGGGTCGTTACCGGGAACCAACGGGCTGGAGGCCACGATGGCGTGGCCCTTGGATTCGAAGTACTGGAGAAACTTGTTGCGGATTTCTGCGGATTTCATGCTGATGCGCCGGTAAGGTTACTGGTAGGAACCAGATAAGGCGCAGATTTTAAACCAGTTTTACCGCTGCATCCGCACTGCAGCAGCTTGCGCCCGAGCCTTTGCGGCCCGGCATTGCTCAGCGTGCGCTGATGCCCGCCATGCGCTCCGCCCAGCGCTGCTGCGCGGCCACCTCCTGTGCGTCAGCCGTTGATACGGCTGCCGGAGCGGTGATTGGTGCAGGTGCCGCGACAACTTCCTGGATCGCAAAAAAACTGGTCGACAGCAGGTCGCAGGCGGCGATGATCATTGCCGTCCGGAATACAAGTAAGTCTTTGTTTTTAAACATTTTTTTATTCATTGCATTCTCCTTCTAATCACCCTCATATTCTTCCGCCTATTCTTCTGCTGAATCTTTGACCAAACCGCGCAGCAACTTGGTGATGACTTCGCTGCTGAAACCGCGACCCATTAAAAACCGTGCCTGCTTCGCGCGTTCCGCTTCGCCCGCCGGCAATGCCTTGAATTTCCGTCGCCACACGGCATTCGCCGCTTCCAGTTCACCGTCCTTCAGCGCTGCGACCGTGGTGCTGACCACTTCCGCGTCGACACCTTTCGCTTGCAGATCACGGCGGATGCGTGCCATCCCGTAACGACTGCGCCGCGCATGCACCATCTGTTCAGCCGCGCGTTGCTCGGACAACCAGCCGCGCTGCGTGAAATCATCGAGGACCTCGGCTATTTCTGTCGCCGACTCAGCGTGCGGCGCGAGCTTTAGCGTCAACTCGTGACGGGTATACTCGCGCCGCGCCAAGTGCCTAAGTGCACGGGCCCTGAGACTGGGTTCCTTGCGATCTGCTGCCGGCATATTGCGTCAGCAGGTTCGCTGCTGCCGGCTTACTGCCCGGACGCTTTTTTTCGTGCCACCGGATCTGATTCAACGACTTCCAGTGGTGGCTTCTTGATTTCAGGAGCAGCTGTCGCCGGACCGCCGGCAACGCCGACCGCAGCGCGGATCCGCACTTCGATCTCGTTGGCCATTTTCGGATTTTCCTTCAGGTACTCGCGGGTGTTGTCTTTGCCCTGGCCGATGCGATCCTTGCCGTAGGAATACCAGGCACCGGATTTCTCAATGATGTTGTGAATCACGCCGAGTTCGATGATCTCGCCTTCGCGCGAAATGCCTTCACCGTACAGAATGTCGAATTCAGCCTGGCGAAACGGCGGCGCCACCTTGTTCTTGACAATCTTGGCGCGGGTCTCGGAACCGATGACCTCCTCGCCCCTCTTGATCGAGCCGATGCGGCGGATGTCGATACGCACCGAGGCGTAGAACTTCAGCGCATTGCCGCCGCTCGTGGTTTCGGGGTTGCCGAACATCACCCCAATCTTCATACGGATCTGGTTGATAAAAATCACCAGCGTGTTCGAACGCTTGATGTTGGCGGTGAGCTTCCGGAGCGCCTGTGACATCAGCCGCGCCTGCAGACCCATCTGCGGCTCGCCCATTTCGCCTTCGATCTCGGCGCGCGGCACCAGTGCTGCCACCGAGTCGATCACCACCACGTCGACCGAACCCGAACGCACCAGCATGTCGGCGATTTCGAGTGCCTGCTCGCCATTATCCGGCTGGGAGATGATCAGCTCATCCACTTTGACGCCCAGCTTGACGGCATATTGCGGATCCAGCGCGTGCTCGGCGTCGATGAAGGCCGCCGAGCCGCCGAGTTTTTGCATTTGCGCGATCACCGACAACGTCAGCGTGGTTTTGCCCGAGGATTCCGGACCGTAGATTTCAACCACCCGGCCGCGCGGCAGGCCGCCAATGCCGAGCCCGATGTCGAGGCCCAGCGAACCCGTCGATACCGACTGGATGTCCCGTGCAATGTCGGCCTCGCCCATGCGCATGACCGAACCTTTGCCGAATTGTTTTTCGATTTGCGACAGTGCCGCCGCGAGTGCCTTGCTTTTATTTTCGTCCATGATGCCCTCTCAGTTCATTCGTTCCGGTTCGGTCATGCAGTTCAGTCCAGAACTGCACTTGGTGGTGGTTCTTTTTGCTCAGGTGATGGCCGCATTATACATAAATTTTCAGGAAATGCTGGTTATTTATACAGTAGTGTTTAAATTACCAGATAAATTACAAATATATTAGTAAAAACAATTA
>JAYUYQ010000127.1:0-5925 GCA_043752435.1 Betaproteobacteria bacterium | reverse complement strand
GTCTCAGCACCGGCTTGTTATCCTGCGCGGCGTTGGGTTCGATGAATATCGACACCGCAGCGAGCCCGTCGGAAAATACCAGGTGTGAAACGGTGCCTTTCTTGCCGACCATCGAGCGCCGCAACTCCATCTGTTTACGGAAGCCTGCGGGCTGATTATTGACCACCCAGCCGGAATCTCCACTGTCCCCGGCCGTCAATGCCGATCGGTCCACACGCCAGTTCTGTTTGGCACTGACAGCGGCATATTTCGACTGCACCAGTTCGCGTCGAAATGATCCACCGATATTCAATGTGGAGAAAGCGAATGTCTCCAACGTTTCATCTTTTTCATTGGATATGCGCGCTCGCAGCGGTAATCCGGTATTGACCTCGGCGCAGAAACGCCGGGTGTAACGCAATGCATCTTTCGGCACCAACGCTACCCATCGGCACTCGTGGCCTGCCACGCGATCCATGGCGCCTTTTACAACACCGTAGTGCTGCACGATTTCCTGGATCTGCTCGACCCGTATCGGAAATTGCCGGGAACCCCGAGGATCAACCAACACCGTTTTGCTGCCGGGCAGATAGCAGGTCACCTGATCATTGGTGCGGATCACTTCGCGCGCCGGACCGTCCAGCGTTTCCAGCCGTTCCAGCACGCCGCCGGCAGGATTAACGAAATGCGCGATGCGGGAGGTTTCTGCCTGCCCGCCATGCTGAAACATGAAGGTACCGGAATAGTTCACCTTGCGACTGGCCTCTGCCATTTTCTCCAGCATGGCCAGTGCTTCCCGTGAATTCTCGGCTGCCACCGCAATACCTGGCAGGAATCCGAGAATAACCATCCACCAGAATTTCATAAGGATTCAGCAGTCTGTTGAAAAAGTGGGGGGCGGGCGCGCTGAGGGCGCCGTGAGCAAGCGCGCGAGCCTGCAAGTCGTTTATTAAGCGAAAGTTGCATAACCAAAAGGGTCATGCTGTTTTGCGCTAAAAAAAATTTCAACAAACTGTTAGCGGCCTGCAGCCGGAGCGCTGGAAATAGTACGGATATACGGCGCAACGCCGTGCAGACTGGTGCTCGGCGACACGCCTTGGTGCGCCAGCAGATATCCGTTCATCTGGCCGTCACTGGGAAAACTCACCAGCGGGGCTTCGGGTTGCACGACCGGGGCCCGCGCCAGTTCCACCGACGGATTGATGACATTGCCGGTTGAAAAAGCCATCCAGCCGACGACGGCAATGGCAGAAACGGAAGCTGCAGCCGACAATGCATAAGTCAGCGGTCGGCTGGAACGCAAGGACCGCTGCGGCGCCATGATCGTCGGTTCCTTCACGATGGCCGCTGCCACCCTCTGCGATACATCAAATGCCGGCAACACTTCGCCACGCATTACGTCACCGATCAAGTGATAGCTTGCCCAAGTCTCGCGGGCTTCCCCGGTATCCTGGAGCCGGAGCATGGCCTGATGCGCCGCCTGCCCGACCGCTTCACCATCCATCAGTGCTGAAATTTTTTCCATGTCATTTTTCATCTCATTTGCCATCTCATTTGCCATATCACCATCTCCTGTCCTTGCCCGTGTCGAGCAAGGGTTTCAATTTTGCTGCCACCGCTTCGCGGGCCCGGAAGATCCGGGACCGTACCGTTCCCACCGGACATTGCATGGCCGTGGCTATTTCCTCGTAACTCAAACCCTCGATTTCGCGCAGGGTGAGCGCCGTTCTCAACTCTTCAGGCAACTCCAGGAGGGTTTGGTTCACTGTATCCCCGACCTGCCGGCTCATCATCTGGTTCTCCGGCGTGTTCAGGTCCCGCAACTGATCGCCGGATTCAAGACTTTCTGCCTCTTCGGCGTCCATTTCTGTACTGGTCGGCGCTCGCCGTCCCATCGCCACCAGATGGTTTTTGGCGGTATTGATGCCGATCCGGTACAGCCACGTATAAAAAGCGCTGTCTCCGCGAAAATTCGGCAGAGCCCGATAGGCTTTAATAAACGCTTCCTGGGTCACATCCTCCACCTCGCTCGAATCACGGATAAAACGCGACAGCAACCGCCCCAGCTTGCGCTGATACTTGACGACCAGCAGATCGAAGGCACGTTTGTCGCCACGCTGTACACGCTCTACCAACTGCTGATCGACTTCGCGATCGCTCATTATTGTCCGTTCCCTGATACCGCCACCCTGCCCCCGGTCAACGGGTCCGCCGTCCGGGCAGGCGCCGCAGTATAACCGCCTGTAAGTACAAGCGAAATGAGCCGCTGCAACGATAATGCATCGACCGGGCGTAACCGATTAAGTTCACCCTGCGCTACAGGGATCCATTGCAGTTCCATCATATGAAAAAAAGCGTGTGCCGCGTGGTTTAATTGCGCCGCAACAGGCGCCGGTCCAACCCGCGGAACCCCCATTCCAGGAGCAGCGCCAACGCAGCCGCCGGAATCGCTCCGGCCAGCAGCAGCTTATGATCATTAACGGCCAGCCCCGCCACAATGCGCTCTCCGTAACCGCCGGCGCCGATAAACGCGGCCACCGTTGCAGTACCGACATTGATCACCGCCGCGGTCTTGATGCCGGCCAGCACCCCGGGCATGGCCAGCGGCAATTCAATCAGCCGCATCAGTTGTCTGCTGTCGAGGCCCAAGGCGCGTCCCGCATTTCGCATGCCGCCACCGACCCCCGTCAGTGCGGTTTCGGTTGCACGCACTACCGGCAACAACGCATACAGGAACAAGGCCAGAATCGCCGGCACCGCACCGATCCGGTCGAGGACGGTAATCAGGAATGCCAGCAAGGCCAGGCTGGGCACTGTCTGCAGCATTCCGGTCAAGGCCAGAATCCAGACACCTGTTCGAGGTGCGCGCTGTGCCCAGATGCCAAGCGGCACGCCAACCGCCACACTGAGGAGCAATGACGCGCAAACCAGCAGCAGGTGTTCCACTGTGAGTCGCGTCAGATCGGGGCCGAACAACACCGCCCCGAGCCCGGACCCAGTCCCGGAGTTGGGTGCCATGCGCTTATTCTGTAGCCAGTCTTCCGCCACCGCCGAAAAACTGCGTCCCTGCAACTCCACCGCAGCATTCATTGACAGCATGTCCGCGGCTTTGATGGATCCCTGCAATTTGGCAAGTTGGGCCCAGATGGCCGGATGTCTCTGCGGCAGATCTGCGCGATACACCATCAACGCTTCGTATTCCGGGAAAAACCGCTGATTGTCGTCCAGCACACGCAAGCCGTTACTGACAATCTTCGGATCGGTCGTGTAGACATCGATGACGTCAACATGGCCTTTAACCAGCGCCTCGTACGCCAGCCCATGTTCGAGTCCGCGGACCGGCAAACCACCCAGGCCATAGGTATCTCGCAACGCGGGCCAGCCGTCCTTGCGATTCAGGAATTCCGGAGACAAGCCTAGGCGGGCCGCTCCGAACGCCTTCAAATCGGTAATGCGCCGGATGTCGCGCTTCGCTGCCTGTTCCTCCCGCATTGCCAGCGCATAGGCATTGCCGAAACCGAGAAAAATCCCCGCCTCCAGGCCATGCGCTGCGAGTTGCCGGTTGAGCTCCTCCAGCCTGGGTACCCGCGACAGCCCCAGCAGTTCGAGCGCGATAGTGCCGGTGTAATCGGGATAGACATCAATCGCGCCGCTTTTCAGCGCGGCAAACAGGATCGCGGTATTGCCCAGTCCGGGTTTGTGTTCGACGCGTATCCCGGCGACGCTTTGCGCGGTGCGCGTGATCAACTCGCCCAGGATGTAGGATTCAGTAAACCGTTTGGACCCCACCCGCAGCACATCACCGGCAATGGCAGGCACGGCACAAAACAGCAATGCGGCGGCCATCCAATGTGCGTAGCGGCGGGTCACCCCGTAAAAAACCGCGCATCCGGCAGCCCCGCATTTCGCTACCCGTCTGTGTCGTGTCATGGCGTGAAGATGGTAGCATGCTGCGCACTGCAAACTGCGCAGCGCCGGAGCCCGCGCAATCATCCCTGAGCAAAGGTTTTTACATGACTGCACGCCAAACAAATCTTGAATCGTTCTGGATGCCGTTCACTGCGAATCGCGCGTTCAAGCAGGCACCGCGCATGCTGGTTGCGGCCAAGGACATGCACTACACCACCGACGACGGCCGCCAGATCCTCGACGGCACTGCCGGCCTGTGGTGTGTCAACGCCGGCCACTGCCGTCCGCGTATTGTCGAAGCCGTGCAGAAACAGGTCGCGGCAATGGACTACGCACCGGCTTTCCAAATGGGCCACCCGGATGCTTTCCGCGTCGCCGAACGGCTGGCGGCGCTGGCACCGGGCGACCTCGATCACGTGTTTTACTGCAACTCCGGCTCTGAAGGCGTCGATACTGCGCTCAAGATTGCTCTGGCTTACCACCGTGCCCGCGGCGAAGGCCATCGCAATGTGCTGATCGGCCGCGAACGCGGTTATCACGGCGCGGGTTTCGGCGGCATTTCGGTCGGCGGCATCCCCGCCAACCGCAAGGCGTTCGGCAACATGCTGTTCCGTGTCGATCATCTCGCCCACACGCATAACCTGAAAGAGAACGCCTTCAGCCGCGGCCAGCCGGCCTGGGGCGCGCATCTCGCCGACGAACTCGAACAACGCATCATCCCGCTGCACGATGCCAGCAATATCGCCGCCGTCATTGTCGAACCGCTGGCCGGATCCACCGGCGTGCTGGTGCCACCCAAGGGTTATCTCGAACGACTGCGTCAGATTTGCGATAAATACGGCCTGTTGCTGATATTCGATGAAGTCATCACCGGCTTCGGCCGCACCGGCCCCTGCTTCGGCGCCGACGCAGTGGGTGTGGTACCCGACATGATGATCGTCGCCAAGGGTCTGACCAACGGCACCGTGCCGATGGGCGCCGTGATCGTACGCCGCGGCATTTACGACGCAGTGGTCAACAACGCGCCACCAGGCATCGAACTCTTCCACGGCTACACCTACTCCGGTCACCCGCTGGCGACAGCTGCGGCGCTGGCCAGCCTTGATACGTTCGAGGAGGAAGGGCTGTTCCAGCGCGCACAGGAACTGACGCCCTATTTCGAGCAGGCGGTGCAGTCACTGCGCGAACTGCCGCATGTGATTGATGTGCGCAACATGGGCCTCGTCGCCGGCATCGAACTTGAACCACGACCCGGCGCGCCCACCGCACGCGGGTTCGAAACGTTCCTGAAATGCTATGAAAACGGCGTGCTGATCCGCACCACCGGCGACATCATCGCGCTGTCACCGCCGCTGATCATCAGCAAGGCGCAGATCGACGAACTGATTGGCAAGCTGGGCGACGCGCTGCGCGAAGTCGGACGCAACTGAGCGGTGTTGCTTTAACACCCTAAGTCCGGATGATCGTTTCGGACAACTTTTATTACGCCCTTCCCGGCAATGCCGCGATCGTGCTGCGGCAGGCGCAGAACTGGGCCGCAATCCGACTGTTAAATTTATTTCCGGCGGAACGAACATCCCGCGCATCCTCTGCAAAACGGAAGATGCCGCTTTAACGCAAGGGTTAGTGGAGAAACTGCGTCAATTGCCGGTGCAGCGCGTAGCAGATTCAGGATCGAGGCTGAAGATCCACATCGGCTAACCGAGTAAATATCATTTAAAATCAAGTACTTATATAATATACACGGCAAACACGTTAAACCCGCTGGAAATCTCGCAACTCCAGTTTGACCAGACAATGGTCCAGCCACTCGGCGGTCAATTTTTCCTGCGTCGAGTTCTGTTTCAGGCGCTGATCCAGCGCCTTCCAGTCGACACAATCCAACGGCTGATCCTGATTGAAGCAGGAAAACACATAACTGGTTTTGCCGGTCTGCGGATCGATTTGCGGTTGCAGGCACTGCGCGCAGACCTCTTTCATCATGCACTGCATCGGCGAGTTGATGGAACCGATCGCATGGTGCTGCGATTTCAAATA
>JAYUYQ010000126.1:0-5977 GCA_043752435.1 Betaproteobacteria bacterium | reverse complement strand
AAGTCGTCGCGCTCGCGCTGAACCGCGCGCGCGGCAGTCGCTGAGCCCATCAGCATGACGGGTCTGGAGTCCTTTTCGCCGTGGCTGATCGCGTACGTGGTGATCATTATTGCCATCGCCGGCTGGGTGCAGGGCGCGCTGGGCCTGGGCTTTCCGATGATCGCGACGCCGCTGATTGCGGCTGCCACCAACATGCAGTTTGCTGTGGTGATGGTGTTGATCCCGTGCATTGCCACGGTCATCATCAGCATCTGGCGCAGTCCCGGTTTCGCCGGTGTCCTGCGTCGCTTTTGGTGGATGTCACTGCTGGCGCTGGCCGGCGCAATGATCGGCGCGCGGCTGTTCGTGAAGTTCCCGGAATTTCCGTACGCGCTGTTACTCGCCGGCGTGATCCTGTTCTACTTGAACATGGAGCGACTGGGCCGCGGCGAATCTGCGTTGATGCGCCGGCACGACAAGATCTCCGGCGTAATCTTCGGCCTGCTCGGCGGCATCAGCGAAAGTACCGCCAACATCGCTGCACCCCCGCTGATCATTTATTACTTCGGTATCGGCCTGCCGCCGTTGCTGCTGGTGCCGGCAATGAACATCTCGTTTTTTGTCGGCAAGGTCGCGCAATTCGGGACGCTGGCCGCCAGTGACATCGCAGCGCCTTCATTGTGGCTGCTGACGCTGCCGCTGGCGGGCATAGCTACGATCACCAGCCTGATAGGCGCACGGGTGCGCAGTCGCATCAACGGCGAAACCTACAAAATCTGGATGCGCCGCATGCTGATGGCGATGGCAATCATACTGTTGGCGCAGGTCGCGTACCGTTATCTGAACGGTTAGTCATCACAATAAAGCGCCTAAAACAAAAAACCGGCGATTGCCGGTTTTTTTGTGGGGCACATGCAGATCAGGGCTGCAGTATTTTCTGCAGTTCGCCGCTCTGGTACATCTCGGTCACGATATCCGAACCGCCGACAAACTCGCCGTTCACATACAGTTGCGGGATTGTCGGCCAGTTGGCGTACTGCTTGATGCCCTGGCGGATTTCCGGTTCTTCCAGCACGTTGACGGTGAACATTTCATTGACGCCACAGGAACGCAGAATATTGATGGCGTTCGCCGAAAAACCACACTGCGGAAAATCGGGCGAACCCTTCATATAGAGCACGACTTTGTGGCTGGTCACCTGTTTCTTGATTTCGTCTTGAACGGACATAAGCTGCTCCAAAAATTAGCTACTTCAAAAATTACCTGAGCAAAACCATCGGGTTTGAGTTTACCGATGCCGGCAGGCAGGGTCAAATCACTTCAAGATCGTTTCGGCTGCAAGGCCTGCAGGACAGCGCGCGGCAACAGGGCCTTGCCGAACACTTCGAGCGCCGCCACCTCCATCATTTCAGCCTCCCAGCTGAACCAGCGGTCGATCTGGTCCATGCGGCCCTGTTGCACATCACAACAGGCCGGATCGCTCATGACCAGCAACTTGCGGCAGGTATTGGGCCGCGATGGGTACACCGAGCAAGCGCCCTTGGCATCGAGAAACACGCAGGCCTGGTCGGCGACCCCTTGTTCGCGCCAGGTCTCCACGGTGTAACGGCTCTGGCGTTCCAGCAGCGCAAGGTCCGGCGTCAGGCCGGCGTCACGAACAAACTGCGCCAGCAACACCGCCTCCTGCGGCCAGATTTCCACGGGGCCGTGGCAACAATGACTGCAGCCCTTGCCGCAACGAATCTCATTGCCCTCGGTGAGGGTCGCGCTGTCCTGCTGCAATTGTTTATCCATCGCCGCATGCGCTTTGCGCGCCAGGGTCACTGCATCCGAGATATCCACGGCGAGGCACTGCGCAAGATTGCGCTCGTAAACTGCGCGTAGCCAGGCCTCTTTTTTTCGCCTGCGTTCTGCCCCAGATTCAGCGTTGATGAAGTCGTCGTTCATATCAGCCTTGCAGGCAGCCGCCACTGACCCGCGGAATCCCCGCCAGATCAGGCGCATTAAACACATCCTCAAATCCCGCTGCCTCGAGCAGCCACGCACACGCTACCGCCTGGTCAAAGCCGTGCTCCAGCAACAGCCAGCCACCCGTACGCAGATGCTGCGGCGCCTGCGCAATGATACGGTGCAAATCACTCAGGCCATCGACACCGGAAGCCAATGCGGAGAGTGGCTCAAAACGCAGATCACCCTGCTGCAGATGCGCGTCGCCTTCAGCCACGTAGGGCGGGTTGGCTACGATCAAATCGTAACGTTCTGCAGCAACCTCCGAGTACCAGTCACTGTGCAGCAACGTGGTGTTGGCAGGAGCCCACTTTGCAGCATTGGCGCGGGCGATTTCGAGTGCGGCCTCTGAAAAATCGGTTAGCGTGACCTGCGCCTGCGATCGTTCCGCCGCGATGGTAATGCCGATGCAGCCGCTGCCAGCTCCGAGGTCGAGCACACGAGCGGGCGCACCCGCTGGGAAACGCTGCAAAGCCAGCTCGACCAGCAATTCTGTTTCAGGACGCGGAATCAGCACGGCCTCTGTCACCTTGAATTCGCGGCCATAAAATTCGCGGCGACCGGTGATATAGGCGATGGGTTCACCGGCGACGCGGCGTACGACCAGCGCGACGTACTGCTGCGCTTGGTCGGCCGTCAACAGCTCATCGTCATGTGCCAGCAACCAGGCATCGGATTGATTCAACACCTCGCGCAACAACACGCGCGCCTCCATGCGGCTGGTCGCTTGCTGGGCAGCGTCCAAAGCTTCGCGGATGGTCGGTGCGCCGGGCATCAGAGGATTATAAAAATATCAATTAAATCAGATACTTATTAAACGCCCTGATCTTCAGCCAGTTGCGCCAGCTGTTCGGCCTGGTGTTCGGCTGCCAGCGCATCGACGAGGTCATCGATGTCGCCGTCGACGATTTGCGCAATTTTGTACAGCGTCAGGTTGATGCGATGGTCGGTGACGCGGCCCTGCGGAAAATTGTAGGTGCGGATGCGTTCGGAACGGTCGCCGCTGCCGATCAGCGATTTGCGCGTCGCCGCGGTTTTTGAATTCTGTTCGCGTGTCTGTTTGTCTTTCAATCGCGCCGCCAGCACTGCCAGCGCACGCGCCTTGTTCTTGTGCTGCGAACGATCATCCTGGCATTCGACGACCAGACCGCTGGGCAGATGGGTAATCCGGATCGCCGAATCGGTTTTGTTGACGTGCTGGCCGCCGGCGCCCGACGCACGGAAGGTGTCGATACGCATGTCCGCCGGATTGAGCACGATCTCGGTGGCCGCATCGGCTTCGGGCATCACCGCGACGGTGCAAGCCGATGTATGTACGCGGCCCTGGGTTTCGGTGACCGGCACGCGCTGAACACGGTGACCCCCGGATTCGAATTTTAGTTTTGAATACGCGCCCTGGCCGATGACCCTCGCGATAATTTCGCGATATCCGCCGAGATCCGACGCACTTTCGGACATGATTTCGACCTGCCAGCGCTTGCGTTCGGCGTAACGCGCATACATGCGGAACAGTTCCGCCGCGAACAGTGCTGACTCATCACCGCCGGTGCCGGCTCGCACCTCGATGAAAAGATTGCGTTCGTCGTTGGGGTCACGTGGCAGCAGCAGTTTCTGCAACTCCTCCTCAAACCCTTCGAGCCGCGCACGGGTTTCCGCGACTTCAACGTCGGCGAATTCACGCATCGCCGGATCGTTGGCCATCTCCTGAGCGGTTTTCAGGTCGGCATTGCTGCTCTGGTAAGCGCGGTACAACTCGACCACCGGGCCCAGCTCGGCGTGTTCGCGCGTGAGTTTGCGGTAATTGTCCATGCTCGCCGTCGCGGTTTCGCTGCCGAGCAGGCGATTGATCTCCTCCAGGCGATTGGACAGTTGATCGAGTTTGGCGGCGATGCTGGGTTTCATGAATGCAGAGTCCGGCCGCAGCTGCGGCGGAATATTATTGAAAGCTGCCTGAATAATGACAAAAACATGCCTCTGACGAGGCTGTCATGTTTTTGGCGTTACTCAATAGCGCCCGCATTACTCGGGGCGCTGGATCTGGTAGAGCCGCGCGATCAGCGCCGCGAGCTCATCGCGCTCGTCATGCGCCGCATGGTTCAGCGCATGCGACGGCGGGTGCATGAATTTGTTGGTCAACGCCTGCGACAATTCATCGAGCACCTGCTGCGGATCGGCACCGTGCGCCAGGCGACGTTGCGCGCGTTCGAGTTCGTGGCGGCGCGCGCGTTCCGCGGTATCGCGCAAGGCGCGGATGGTCGGCACCAACTCGCGATTGTCCAGCCAGTGCATGAAATCCGAGGCCTGGTTTTCGATGATGACTTCGGCCTGAGCCACGGCATTGCTGCGCTGGTCCATGCCCTCGCGCGCGATTTTGCCGAGGTCGTCAACCGTATAGAGGAATGCATCGTCGAGGACACCGACTTCGGCCTCGATGTCGCGCGGCACCGCCAGATCAAACATCAGCATCGGCCGGTGTTTGCGCGCCCTCAGTGCGCTTTCCATCAGGCCTTTGCCAATGATCGGCAGCGGACTGGCGGTGCAGCAGATCACGATGTCGTATAGCGCAAGCTGCGCTGCGAGGTCGTTGAGCGGAATCACGTGACCGAAAAAACGGTCTGCGAGTTGCTGCGCACGCGCCGGGGTGCGATTGGTGAAAGTCATGCGCCGCGGATGATGCGCGGCGAAATGGGTCGCTGCGAGGTCGATCATTTCACCGGCGCCGACAAACAGCACGCTCTGCTCGGCAATGCTCGGATAGATGCGCTCGGCAAGGCGCACCGCCGCGGCGGCCATCGATACCGTGCTGGCACCGATGTCGGTTTCGCTGCGCACGGTTTTTGCCACCGAGAACGTGCGCTGGAAGAGTTTGTTCAGCAGCCAGCCCAAGGTGCCGGCGGCTTCGGCGGAACGCACCGCGCTTTTGAACTGGCCAAGGATCTGTGGTTCGCCCAGCACCATTGAATCAAGGCCGCTGGCAACGCGAAAGGCGTGTTTGACCGCACGGTCCTGCGGCAACTCGTAGAGATAGGGTTGGATCTGCGCTGGCCTCAGCTGGTGGTAATCCGCCAGCCAGTCCACCACAATGCGCGGTTCGGACGTCGAGCAGTAGACCTCGGTGCGATTGCAGGTCGAAATGATCGCGGCCTCGCTGACCGGCCGACGGTCGACCAGGTCTCGCAACGCCTGGGTTAGTTGTTCGGCGCCAAAAACCACCCGTTCGCGCACGTCCAGAGGCGCGGTCTGGTGGTTTAATCCGAAAGCAAAAAGCGGCATGGCGGCTAGGCTGATCCCGAGAACGGATTTCGAAACCGGGGGTCTCGAAAAAGGCCTTGTATTTTAACCGCTTACCGCCACCCTCGCCAGCCGCCGAAGGTGTCTGAAACCCGTGAAAACCGGGGGAAGGACCTAGGAAATGGCGATCATGTCGAAGTCGCCCTTGGTCGCCGAGCAGTGCGGACAAGTCCAGTCCGCCGGTACATCTTCCCAACGGGTGCCGGGGGCGATGCCTTCCTCGGGCAGGCCGGCGACTTCGTCGTAAATAAAGCCGCAGAGGATGCATTGCCACTTTTTCATGCGGATCTGTCTTTTTGGTCAGGCTTTTTGTTCAAGCCTGCTCGTTGTGCATTTTTTTGCCGCTCGCGTACAGCTGCAGGTTATCGACAAATACCTTGGCCGCGCGCTTGTCATTGCCGTCGGAGGCCGAGGCATTATGCGGCGACACGATCACGTTCGGGATGTCCCACAGCGGCGAATCCGCCGGCAGCGGTTCCTTCTCGAACACATCGAGATAAGCGCCGGCGATTTGTTTGCTCTGCAACGCGGCGATCAGCGCTTTTTCATCCGCCACCGCGCCACGCGCGACGTTGATCAGGTGCGCGTGTTTCGGCATCAACGCCAGCGTTTTGGCGTTGATCAGCTGGTGCGTTTCCTTGGTGTAAGGACAGGCCAGTACCCACCAGTCGCAATGTGGCAATAACTGCGGCAGCTTGTC
>JAYUYQ010000125.1:0-5992 GCA_043752435.1 Betaproteobacteria bacterium | reverse complement strand
TCAAGGCCGGGCTGGTCGAATGGATGACGGCGATGACCTACCAGGCGGCTTCAGGCGCCGGTGCGGCCAACATGCGCGAACTGATTGCGCAGATGGGCGCAGTGCATGCCGCAGCGAAACCGCTGCTCGACAATCCCGCGTCCGCCATCCTCGAACTCGATCGCAAAGTGGCGGATACATTGCGCAGCGGCGGTGTGCCGACGGAGCAGTTCGGTCATCCCCTTGCCGGCAGCCTGCTGCCGTGGATCGACAAGGATCTTGGCAATGGCCAGAGCAAAGAAGAATGGAAGGGCATGGCCGAAACCAACAAGATCCTCGGGCTTGATACCAATCCGCTGCCGATTGATGGCGTGTGCGTGCGTATCGGTGCGATGCGTTGTCACAGCCAGGCGCTGACGGTCAAACTGACCCGCGACGTGCCGCTGGCGGAAATCGAGCAGTTGCTGGCGAACGCCAACGACTGGGTCAAGGTCATTCCCAACGAACGCGAGGCTACGCTGAACGGCCTGACGCCGACGGCAGTCACCGGCACCTTGTCGGTGCCGGTGGGCCGCTTGCGCAAGCTGCCGATGGGTGGCGAATACCTCGCGGCCTTCACTGTGGGTGACCAATTGCTGTGGGGGGCGGCCGAGCCCTTGCGCCGCATGTTGCGTATCGTGCTCGAAGCCGATGCTGCGCCGCGGGCAAAGTCGGTTGCAAAGACGCCTGTAAGTGCCTGATCGGACAGGGGGCGCCGGCCATGCTGCTGGTGCCGGCCGGCCGTGTCGGAATACGGAATTTCCTTTAAGAAATATGTGGTTGGGCGGCAACATTCGAGGTTTTGTTAGCTTGCATGCCTAACTGATTGATGCTAACTTTCTTGTCCCACAAAAAAATGATACGGGAGCGGTTCGTGCGCACATTGACTATTGGCAAAGCACTGGCTGTGGCATTGCTGCTGCTGACGCCGTTGTTCGCGCATGCGGCCGGCCTGGGTCGGCTTAACGTACAATCTAGCCTCGGGCAGCCGCTGAGCGCGGAGATCGACCTGGTAGCTGTCAGGGGTGACGAGGCGTCCACGCTGGCGGTACGGCTGGCATCACCGGACGACTATCAGCGGGCCAATCTTCAATACAACGCCGGCATGACCGGCCTCAAGCTCAGTATCGAAAAACGTTCGAACGGGCAGTCGTATATCAAGGTCACCGGTAGCCGTCCGGTGAATGAGCCGTTTGTGGACCTGTTGATTGAATTGTCCTGGTCCGGCGGCAAACTGGTGCGTGAATACACCGCGCTGCTTGATCCGCCGGGATATGGTCAGCATGCTGCCCAGTCGGCACCTGCCGCCCCTGCGGCGGCGCCTGTATCACGCCCCATTGTTGCGGCACCTGCTGCGCCGGCGTCGAAGCCTGTGATCAAGCCTGCTGTCCCCAGTGCCGGTGCGCAGGAATACGGTCCAATTGCCAAAGGCGAAACACTCGGCAAGATTGCTGCCAGCCTGAAACCCCAGGGCGTGTCGCTGGAGCAGATGCTGGTCGGTCTGTATCGCAGCAATCCCGATGCGTTTGTGCGTAAGAATATGAACCTGGTGAAGTCGGGCAAGATCCTGCGCATTCCCGATGCACAGGAACTCGCCGCGATTACGCAGGGCGAAGCGATGAAGGAGTATCGCGCGCAGGTTTCCGACTGGCGCGGCTACAGCGGCCGCGTGGCTGATGCTGCCGCTCAGGCGCCCGAAGGCAGCGCCACTGCGCGCGGTCGCATCACAGCGAAAGTTGACGATCCTGCCGCAGCCGAAGGTAGGGATGTGGTCAAATTGTCCAAGGGTGAACCGGGCAAAGGCGGCAAGCCACTGACCGGTGCCGCGCGTGAGACTGCGGCTGCGGAAAACAAGGTGACGGGCAAACAGGAACTGGCGGAAGCCAAGGATCGCATTGCGCAACTTGAGAAAACCGTCAAGGATGGCCAAAAGCTGGCTGAACTGAAAAGTCCCGGCATGGCCGCTGCGCAGCAGAAGGCGGAAGCCGCGAAGGCTGACGCAGCCAAAACCGAGCCAGCCAAACCGGCGGATCCCTTGAAACAGGCAGAGGCGGTCAAACCGGATGTCACTGCCGCAGCCAAACCCGATGCGGCTCCGGCACCGACGGAAGAAGCCAAAAAGGAAGAGGCGGCGATGCCGGCCGGCAAACCGGCCGAGGAAGCGAAACCTGCACCGAAACCGAAGCCCAAGTTCGTTGCGCCGCCCTCGCCGCCGCCGGAGCCGAGTCTGATGGACATGGCAATGGAAAATCTGCCGCTGATTGGCGGGGGACTGCTGGCTGTGGTGCTGGGTGGCGCAGGTTTGGCCGCCTTGCGTCGCCGTCGTGCGCGCGCACAGGATGATGATGAGTTGATGCACGTGGCACCGACCATGGGAGCTGCTGCAGATTCGGGAGATGCCCCGGACGCGTCCGATACCTCGGCGATGGCTGCTGCCCCGGCCTCCGATGATGTCGATCCTGTGGCTGAAGCAGAAGTTTATATTGCCTATGGCCGCGACGGACAGGCCGAAGAAATTCTCAAAGAAGCAATGAGCCGCGACCCGGCACGTGAAGACGTGCAGGTGAAGTTGGCGGAAGTGTATGCGGCGCGTAAGGATGTCACGGCGTTCGCGTCGGTGGCTGATTCCATGTATGGGCTTACCGGTGGGGCCGGCGACAACTGGATGAAGATTGCTGCGCTGGGTTACGCGCTGGATTCAGCCAACCCGCTTTATGAAGCCGGCAGGGATGCCGCGCCGGCCCCCAGGGCCGATGACAGCCCCACGGGTACGGATCTCGATTTTGATCTGGGTGGCGATACTGCGGGCACACCGGATATTGCGCTGGATGCAGATCCGGCCGGTCAGTCTACGGAGATGGGTGGCATGCAGGAAATGGCCGCAACGGCAGATGCTGGTGTGGCGCCGGTGGAGACTGCATTTCCGGATTTCAATCTTGATGCCGGCGCGCAGGCCGATATCCCGCTTGAAGCGTCGTCGGCTGAAGCCAGCAGCATCGATTTTAACTTTGAGCTGCCGCCGGCGGATGAACCAGCCGCGCCGGTTGCACCTGCTGCCCCGGCTGCAAATGAGGATGCCGGTCTGGATTTCAAAATAGATGTTGGTGATTTGAATATCAATCTGGATGATCCGGCGACCACGACTGTGGCTGTCGAAGGCAAGGATGGTCACTGGTATGACGTCCAGCAAAAATTTGATCTGGCCAAGGCCTACCAGGAGATGGGTGATAACGACGGCGCCCGGGAAATCCTGCAGGAAGTGCTGAAAGAAGGTGATAACGAGCAAAAGGATCAGGCGCAAAAACTGATTAGTACGCTCGGCTAGCCGCATTGCCCGGCGTAATCGTGAACCGCGGCAGCGCTCCTGCCGCGGTTTGTTTTTATGCGGCGGGTTGCATTGAAAACACTAAAGGGTCAAGCCCGTGAAAATGGCGCTCGGCATCGAATATGACGGCAACGGATTCTGCGGCTGGCAGACCCAGCCCTCGGGCTGTGCCGTGCAGGATCGTCTGGAGGCGGCATTGGCAACTATCGCCGGTGAGCCGGTGGCAACCATCTGCGCCGGACGTACCGATGCCGGTGTGCATGCGCTGGGGCAGGTCATACATTTTGTTTGTACCGTCGAGCGGCCGCTGAGCGCCTGGGTGCGCGGCGTCAACGCGTTGCTGCCGCCGGCGATGGCGGTGACCTGGGCGCAGGCGGTGACGGAAGATTTTCATGCGCGGTTTTCAGCGCGGGCGCGGGCTTACCGTTATGTGTTGCTCAACACTGCAGTGCGGCCGGCCGCGGATCATGGTCGTGTCGGCTGGTTTCACCAGCCGCTGGATATTGCGCAGATGCGCGCGGCTGCGGCCTGCCTGGTCGGTGAACATGATTTCACCGCATTTCGCGCCGCCGAGTGCCAGGCGCAGTCACCGGTCAGGACTCTGCATGAGGTCACTATTGAACAGGCAGGGCCGTACGTGATTTTCGGATTTCGCGCCAATGCCTTCCTGCACCACATGGCGCGCAATCTGGTCGGCAGCCTGGTCTATGTTGGCAAAGGCAAACATGCACCGCAGTGGATGGCGGAGCTGTTGCAGGGGCGCAACAGGGCGCAGGCGGCGCCGACTTTTGATGCGTCGGGGCTGTACCTGATGCGGGTTGATTATGAGGACCAATGGGCATTGCCGACGCCGCGGCTGCGTGCTCCGCAACTGGCACATGCGGTGATTGAGTGAGGAATATGACTACACGCGTCAAAATTTGCGGTATCACCCGTGTCGAAGACGCACTGGCCGCGGCTCGGCTGGGCGCGCACGCCATCGGCCTGGTGTTTTATGTCGGCAGCCCGCGCGCGGTTACGCCGGCGCAGGCGCGCATCATCATCGATGCGCTGCCGCCGTTTGTAATGCCGGTGGGACTGTTCGTTAATGCGGATGCCGCTGAAGTTCGCGCTGTCTTGGACGAGGCTCCGGTGCAACTGCTGCAGTTCCACGGTGACGAAACGCCCGAATTCTGCGGCGGATTTGCGCTACCGTACCTGCGCGCAGTACGGGTCAGGGCAGGGACTGATTTGTTACAATACGCACGCGAATTTAATGCGGCCAATGGCCTGTTGCTGGATGCCTGGGTCGAAGGCGCGCGTGGCGGTACCGGCACCGTGTTTGACTGGTCGCTGATCCCCCGCGATTTGCCGACGCCCATGGTTCTTTCGGGCGGACTCAACCCTGACAACGTGGAACAGGCGGTGCGGCATGTGCGGCCCTGGGCCGTGGACGTGTCGAGTGGCGTGGAATCGGCTAAGGGCATCAAGGATGTCCGGAAAATGGAGTCATTCATGACTGGAGTGCGCAATGCGGGTATATGACTTGCCGGATGCCAAGGGCCATTTCGGGCCTTATGGCGGCGTGTTTGTTTCCGAGACGCTGATTGCAGCGCTGGATGAATTGAAGGCGGCCTATGCCCGCTACAAGGACGATCCGGCGTTTGTTGCGGAGTATGAGTACGAACTAAAGCATTATGTCGGCCGGCCGAGCCCGGTTTACCACGCGCGGCGCTGGTCCGAACATTTCGGCGGCGCGCAGGTATACCTGAAACGCGAAGACCTGAACCATACCGGCGCGCACAAGATCAACAACGTCATCGGTCAGGCATTGCTGGCGCGGCACCTTGGGAAGCCGCGGGTGATTGCCGAGACGGGGGCCGGCCAGCACGGTGTCGCCACCGCGACCATTGCCGCGCGTTACGGTATGGAATGCGTGGTCTACATGGGCTCGGAAGACGTCAAGCGCCAGGCGCAGAACGTCTACCGCATGAAACTGCTGGGCGCGACCGTGGTGCCGGTGGAATCCGGCTCGAAGACATTGAAGGATGCGCTGAACGAAGCCATGCGCGACTGGGTGACCAATGTCGAGAACACTTTCTACATTATCGGTACCGTGGCCGGGCCGCACCCTTATCCGATGATGGTGCGCGATTTCCAATCGGTGATCGGCCGCGAAGCACGCGAGCAGGTGCCTGAGATGACGGGGCGACAGCCCGATGCGGTGCTGGCCTGCGTTGGTGGGGGCTCCAACGCCATCGGCATTTTCCACGCGTTCATTCCGGACGAAGCTGTGCGTCTGATCGGTGTGGAGGCTGCGGGCCATGGCCTGGAAACCGGCAAACACTCGGCAACGCTGTGCGCCGGCCGCGCCGGCGTACTGCATGGCAACCGCACGTACCTGCTGCAGGATGACAACGGCCAGATCATCGAAACCCACTCGATTTCTGCGGGCCTGGATTATCCCGGTGTCGGCCCTGAGCATGCCTGGTTGAAAGACAGCGGTCGTGCCGAGTATGTGGCGGTGACCGATGACGAAGCGCTGGAGGCCTTCCACAAACTGTGCCGGCTTGAGGGCATCATTCCCGCGCTGGAATCCAGTCATGCGCTGGCCTACGCCGCGAAAATCGCACCGCGCATGCGCAAGGATCAAATCCTGCTGGTCAATCT
>JAYUYQ010000124.1:0-5997 GCA_043752435.1 Betaproteobacteria bacterium | reverse complement strand
TGAGCCACATCAGTCCGGCGATGGCATCCACCGCATTGTGCCGGCCGACGTCTTCAACAAAATGCAGGATCTCGGCGTGGTCACCGGTCAGTTGGGCCAGTGCGCAGCCGTGCACGGCGCCGGCTGATTTGTAGATGGTTTCATGGCGGCGCACCGCGTCGAGCAGGTTGTAGAGGCCGCTTTCGCTCAAGCTGACGTCGTCGCGCAGCTTGATGCTGTCGATTTCTTCCATCAGATCACCGAACACCGTGCCTTGGCCGCAGCCCGTGGTGACGGTGCGTTTTTTCATGCGCTGATCGAGGTTTTTGATCGCTTTGTGCGTGGTGATGGCGGCGGAATCGGTTTCCCAGTCGACCTGCACCTCGGCGATGTCGGCCACCGCACGCACCAGACGCTGGTTGCGCAGATAACCGATGACCAGTGCTTCAGGGCGCTGACCCAGCGTCATCAGCGTGACGATCTCGCGCTTGTCGACGTAGATGGTCAGCGGATGTTCACCGGCGATGGGTGTTGCTAGGACTTCGCCGTTCTCGTTCAGTGCGTCGACTTCGACGGTGAGAGGGCGGGTGGCGGTGCTGATCTTGAGGCGGGATGGTTTGCGTGTAGCCATGCCTTAACCACCTATATACGACATCTCGATTTTTTTCAGCGGGAAGGTCTGTTCTCCGCGGATTTCCGAATAACGGTCTTCGCGCTGGGTCCAGACTTTGCCGATCATCGCGTGGATGGCTTCATCGCTGGCGCCGCCGCGCAGCAGTGCGCGCAGGTCATGGCCAGAGGTTGCGAACAGGCAGGTATAGAGCTGGCCTTCGGTGGAAATGCGCGCGCGGGTGCAGTCGCGGCAGAAGGCCTGTGTTACGGAGGCGATGACGCCGATTTCGCCGGGGCCGTCTTTGTAGCGCCAGCGGTTGGCGACTTCGCCGGTGTAATTCGGGTCGGCGGGCACCAGCGGCATTTCCGCTGAAATGCGTTCGACGATTTCACGCGCGCTGACCACGTCATCCATGCGCCAGCCGTTGGTGGCGCCGACATCCATGTATTCGATGAAACGCAGAATGTGGCCACGCTCGCGGAAAAAACGCGCCATCGGCAGGATGCTGTCTTCATTGAGGCCGCGTTTGACAACCATGTTGATTTTGATCGGCGCGAAGCCGGCAGCGGCGGCGGCGTCGATGCCGTCCAGCACCTTGGCCACCGGGAAGTCGGCGTCGTTCATCTGTTTGAAAATAGCGTCGTCCAGCGAGTCGAGGCTGACGGTGATGCGCTTCAAACCGGCGGTGTACAGGGCTTCGGCTTTTTTGACCAGCAACGAACCGTTGGTGGTCAGAGTCAGGTCGAGATTGGGAATTTCGGCGAGCAGAGCGATTAATTGTTCCACGCCGCGGCGCACCAGCGGTTCGCCGCCGGTGAGGCGGATTTTTTCGATGCCGTGTTGTGTGAACAGCCGTGCGAGCCTGACGATTTCTTCAAAGCTCAGCAGGGCGGAACGTTCGAGGAACTGGTAATCGGCTCCAAAGGTTTCCTTGGGCATGCAATAGATGCAGCGGAAATTGCAGCGGTCGGTGATGGAGATGCGCAGATCGCGCAACGGCCGTCCCAGGCGATCGCGGGTCGCAGTGGCAGTGCTGGTGGGCGGGAGTGTGTTCATGGGCAAGCTGAATGACGATTATAGCTGCGCTGCACGATTGTTTCCCGCAGGCTTCTCCCGCAGAATGCCGCTCATGTCCGAAACCCCAACATCGGTTGCACAGCGCTGGGCCGCCGCCGTGATCATGGAGCGTACGCCCCTGGCCAACCGCTGGGTCAGCGAAAAATGGGAAGCCAAAAGCGTGGTCCCCGATCTGACCCCGGCCGCGCCGCCGCGCGTGCTGCTGGAGGATGCCGGCCGCCTGCAGGTGTTGTTTTCCGGCCTGCAGATCAAGCTGCAGCGGGACGAGGCTGAAGGCTATTACATGAATATCACTTCGCCGCAGCCCAAGGTGTTTGTGTTGTGGCGCATGGGCGAGAACTGGGCTGAACCCCATTTTCTGACCGTGAGTTACAACGAGGGTGCGCGCTGGCTGGACAGCAGCGAAAATGTGGATGGTGTACCGCTGCCCGTCGAACTGGTGCCTTGGCTGGCGGCTTATTGTGAAGAACACTACCGCCCGGAGCCGCCCAAGAAGAAAAAATATGCGAGCAGCAAGGACAAAGGGCGCATGGGCAACTGGCGGCCAGACTAATAGTCTTGTTTTAGATCATGACGTCACCTGACCAAAAACCGAAAGAGACCGCCGAAGAATTCCTGTCGCGCTGGTCGAAGCGCAAGCAGGAGTTGCGCGCGGAAGCGCAGGCGCCGCGTCCGGCGCAGCCTGCAGCCCCGGCAGCGTCGGCAACCACGGCGCCGGAGCTGCCGCCGGTGGATAAACTCACCATGGATTCGGACTACAGCGGTTTTTTTCATCCCAAAGTGGATGAGGCGCTGCGCCGGACTGCGTTGAAAAAACTGTTCAGCGATCCGCACTTCAACATCATGGATGGCCTTGATACCTATATTGATGACTATTCCATTTCTGAGCCCATACCGGCGGCCATGCTCGCCGAAATGAAATCGGCGCAAAACATACTGGGCTGGGCCCGCGAGACGGAGGAGGAGGCGGAGCTGCGGCGTAATCCGCCGCCGGTGGATGCGAAACAGATCGCAGCGGATAAGATGGAAAAGGCGACGGATACAGTGGATGCGATGCCGGTAGCGGATGTTCCCGAGCCAAAGTCGGAGCCAGAGCCGGCCCAGCCTGCAGCCGATGACGATAAGCGAAACGCGTAGACGCATTGCGTAAACTCATCACGTAAACTGCGCGCGTAAACTCCGCACCAATCAATTTTTTGCAGGAAAATCATGCGCCAAAAGATTCTGTTGTGCAACTGCAACCTGACCATGCAGGTCGATGGCAAAAAAATCGCTGCTGCCCTCGGCATGGCGGACACGCCTGCCATACAAAGCGAAATGTGCCGGCAGCATTTGGCCTCGTTCGAGGCGGCGGTGAAGTCCGGCGATGACCTGCTGGTGGCTTGCACCCAGGAAGCACCGCTGTTCTCAGCCTTGCATGCCGAACTCGGCGGTGCCGGCGGCATCAATTTCGTCAATGTGCGCGAGACCGCCGGCTGGTCGGACGAGGGCAAACAGGCCGCGCCAAAAATGGCTGCCTTGCTGGCGGCGGCTGATATGCCTGAGCCGGAGCCGGTGCCGACAGTCAGTTATGAGGCCGGTAGCGAACTGCTGATCATCGGACCTGGTGCCGCGATTTTGCCCTGGGCAGAGCGATTGGCGGAGCAGTTGTCGGTGACGGTGCTGATGACCGACGAGGGGCGGGGCGCGGAATTGCCCTCGGAGCGCCGCTACCCGGTGTACTCGGGACGGATCACGGCACTGAATGGTTATCTCGGCGCCTTCACCGCGAACTGGGAGCAGCGCAATCCGATCGACCTCGACGCCTGTACGCGCTGTGGCGCCTGCATCGAAGTCTGCCCGGAGCAGGCCATCGATTTCAGTTACCAGATTGATCTCGATAAATGCAAAAGCCACCGCAAGTGTGTGACTGCCTGCGGCGGTGTCGGCGCGATTGATTTTGACCGGCCGGCGGTCGCGCGCGAGGATCGTTTTGACCTGGTGCTGGATTTGTCAGCAGTGCCGCAGATCCGTCTGCACCAGCCGCCGCAGGGTTACTTCGCGCCGGGCAACGATCCCCTGGAACAGTCTTTGGCGGTAGCCAAGCTTGCGCAGCTTACGGGTGTTTTCGAAAAACCGAAGTTTTTCGTTTACAAGGAAAAAATCTGCGCCCATGGGCGATCCGGCATCACCGGCTGCACGGCCTGCATCGATGTCTGTTCCACCGGCGCCATCAGCAGCCTGCTCAAGGAAAACCGGGTAAGCATTGAGCCTCATCTGTGCATGGGCTGCGGTGGCTGCGCGACGGTATGCCCGTCGGGGGCGATGACCTATGCATATCCGCGCGTCGCCGATGTCGGCGCGCGTTTGAAGGCCGCATTGAAGGCGTATACGGCAGCGGGTGGACGCAATCCGCGGCTGCTGTTCCACAACAACAGTGACGGGCGCACGCTGATCACACGGCTGGGCCGCCAGGGCAGGGGATTGCCGGCAGACATGATCCCGATTGAGGTCATGCACGTCGCGGCAATCGGCATCGACCTGCTGCTGGGCAGCCTGGCGCTGGGTGCGGCGCAGGTGGCGATCCTTGCCGCGGGTTCCGAAGCGCCGGCTTATGCCGAAGCGACGGGCCGCCAGATCGCGCTGGCCGAAGACATCCTGCAGGGCTTTGGTTATGACGCCGGACGCCTGCACTGGGTGAGCGCCGACGACCTGCGGCAGGCAGAGCAGGCCTTGTGGGCATTGAAGACACCGTCCGCGTTGCCGGCAGCAGGGTTCAACCTGACCAACGAAAAACGCAGCACCCTGGATTTTGTGTTTGACCATTTGCGCAGCCATGCGCCCAAACCGGTGGACACGATTGCGCTGAAAAGCGGCGCGCCCTTCGGCGACATCGGTGTGGATGCCGGCAAGTGCACCCTGTGCATGGCCTGCGTCGGAGCCTGTCCGGAAGGTGCGCTGCTCGATTCCAAGGAGGCACCGGCGCTGCGCTTTATTGAAAAGAACTGCGTGCAGTGCGGATTGTGCGTACGCACATGTCCGGAACAAGCACTGGAACTGCGGCCGCGTTTGTCGCTGACTCCTCAGGCTAAAACCGTACGCACGATTAACGAAGCCCAGGCTTTTGGCTGCATCAAATGCGGAAAACCCTTTGGAACCAAACAGATGGTTGACGGCATGTTGGCCAAGCTGGGCAAACACTCAATGTTTGCCGAAGCGGGTGCGCTGGACCGCATCAAGATGTGCGCGGATTGCCGGGTGATCGACCTGCTGCAGACTTCGCGGCATGGCAGCATAAACGACGTCTGATTTTCGTACTGGGCAATGCCCTTTTTTTGTGCGCGACACGATGGAGTTTTGGCAAAAAGCCACATAAGATAGGAAGGATTTCACATATGGGCTGCGACGGCAGAAAATGATAGCGACGGCAGAAAATCATTCCGCGCACACGGCTCCAGTAGCCGGGGTTGAGGAACACGCAGCTCGCGCCGCTTTATACGGCGTCCTCAGTCATCTGTTTTTTTCCGCACCATCCCCCGATTTTTTGCAGCAGATCGCCGGCTCACGCGACGCCGTCAGCGATGATGCGTCGCCGCTGGCGATGGCATGGCGTGATCTGTGCAATGCCGCAGGCAGCGCCGATGCGACAGCTGTGCGTGGCGAGTTCGATACGGTGTTTGTCAGCCCCGGCAAGCCCCCGGTTTCGCTGTATGCCTCAAGCTATATGGCAGGGCGGCTGCGCGGCCAGTTGCTGGCTGAACTGCGTGGGGATCTGGCGCAGATCGGCTATGCGCGTGCCGAAGAGAGTACTGAATACGAAGATCATCTGTCTGCGCTGTGCGATGTGATGCGCGGCCTCATTGTTGAAGATGTCGATCCGGCGGCAGCTTTAGCCGCGCAGCAGGTTTTTTTCCGTAATTATCTGGCGCCATGGCAGGGCAAGGTGTGCAATGCCATCAACGATTGCGAGCAAGTTGCATTTTATCGCCCGGTTGCGGCATTTGCCCATGCATTTTTCATCAACGAATCCGAATATTTCGAGCTCACCTGAAGGAGACCCTGTTCATGAACGCCAAAATGAGTCGTAGAAAATTCCTTGCTGCCGCGGGTGTCGGTGGCGCCGCCGTGGCGGTTGTGGCGGCGACCGGGCGGGATCAAAAAGCCGGGGCCGATGAAAAGCAGGTGGCAACCCAGGGCAAGGGGTACCAGTTGACGGCGCATGTGCGCCGCTACTACGAAACTACCAAGGTTTAAGGAGGCGGCGCCATGATACTGACCCGTAAATCCACGCAGACAGCGTCTTCCCAAAACCGGCTTGCTCGAGGTGCTTCTGCTTTTCTTGGCAACAC
>JAYUYQ010000123.1:0-6007 GCA_043752435.1 Betaproteobacteria bacterium | reverse complement strand
CACAGGTCCTGCTGTGGGGCGCGCAGCGCATCAGCGCGATGGTGCTGGCTTTGTGTGTGGTGGTGCATCTGCTGACCATGATTTATGCCGTGCGCAGCGGCCTGAATGCCGCTGAAATTCTCGGCCGCACCCAGGGCAGCATTGCGTGGTTCGCGTTTTACACCTTGTTCGTATTTGCGGTCGCAGTGCACGCGCCGATCGGCCTGCGCACCATCCTCAGCGAAACCTTCAATTGGCGTGGTCACGGCCTTGACGTATTGATCGGCATCATCGGTTTGAGCCTCGCGTTGTGGGGCATGCGCGCGGTGTTCGGTGTGTTCGGGGCGGGCGCGGCATGAAAAACGATTTTCGTGCGCGCAACCATCCGGCGTACTGGGCGTTCATCGTGCACCGCGGCTCAGGCGTGTTGCTGGCGCTGTTCCTGCCGCTGCATTTCTGGGCACTGGGCCAGGCATTGCACGGCGCCGCCGCGCTGGACGGTTTTTTGCGCTGGACAGAACATCCGCTGGTTAAATTTGCCGAAACCGGTCTGGTGCTGCTGCTGGCAGCGCACATGGCGGGCGGCTTGCGCCTGCTGGCGCTGGAATTTCTCGAATGGCGCGAATGGCAGAAAACGCTGCTCGCGGCCGCCGCCGGTGTTTCGCTGGTCGCCGGTCTGGCGTTCCTGCTTAATCTGGTATGAGCGTCGCGAAATAACGGAAAGGGATGGGCATGCAGAAAAAAACCGCAAGCAAAAAGCCGAACCTGCTGGTGATCCTGGTCGATGATCTGCGCTACGATGAATTCGGCGCCGGCGGCCACCCCTACATGAAAACGCCGCATATCGACCGCATCGCCCATGAAGGCGTGTTGTTCGAGCGCGCTTTTCACACCACGCCGATCTGCTCGCCGAACCGCGCCTCCATACTCACCGGTCAGTACGCCAGCCGCCACGGCATCATCGACAACGTCGCCCGCGACCTGGCCAGCCACCGCCTGCCGAATTACCACCTCGAACTGCAGCGTCTGGGTTACGAGACCGCGCACATCGGAAAATGGCATATGGGCAACGACGGCAAGCCGCGTCCCGGCTACGATTTCTGGGTGGCCTACGACGGTCACGGCAATCTATACAACCCGAAGCTCAACGAAAACGGCGAGTACGTGCAGCACGAGGGCTACATTACCGACATCATGAACACCATGGCGACGGACTGGATCCGGAGCAAGGGTGAGCGCAAGAACAAAAAACCCTGGTCCTTGTGGTTCGCACACAAGGCGGTGCACCCGGATGCCGAGCAGGCAGCCGACGGTTCGTTCCGCATGGACGGTTACCGCCCGGCGAAACGCCATGAAAATCTTTACCAAGGCTGCGTGTTCCCGAAAAAGCCGAACATGCAGCAGCCCGCCGAATTTTTGAAACACAAACCGGTGTGGGCGGAGGCGGTCGAATTGCGCAAGACCGCAGCCTCAAAAGTCATGCTCGACGCCATCCATTCCGGCAAGCAGGAAGAAATCCGTCTACGTGCGGCAATGATGGCCGCGGTCGACGAAGGTGTCGGCATGATCCTCAAAACGCTGGAGGAAACCGGCGAACTCGACAACACGGTGATCCTGTTCCTTGGCGACAACGGTTATTTTTTCGGTGAACACGGAATCGGCCCCGAGCGTCGTTTCGCCTACGAAGAAGGCATCCGTTCGCCGCTGACCATCCGCTGGCCGAAAACCATCAAGGCCGGCATGAGAGTCAAACCGCTCGTGATCCTGCAGGACCTGGCGCCGACACTGATTGAAATCGCCGGCGGCAAACCCGGCAAACATATCCAGGGCCGCTCGCTGCTGCCGTTGTTAAAGGGTAAACGAGCTACCGGCTGGCGCAAATCGGTGTTCGTTGAATATTGGGCCGAGAACGCCTACCCGTGGTTGGTGGGCATGACCTACAAAGCCGTGCGCACCGACCGTTACAAATACATCCACTGGGTCAATCGCGCGCGCAACGGTGAACTCGATGAACTCTACGACCTCGAGCGCGATCCTTACGAACTGATTAATGTCGCGAAAAAGCCGGGGTATCGCACCGTGCGCACGAAACTGGTCAAAGAACTGCGCAAACTGACGGCGGATGCCCTGGGATTGTAGGGCGATGAGCGGGCGGCGGCTTGCTGCTCCTCAGACCGTGGGGTATCGTGAAACGGAACAGATTTGTGTTGCCGCCGATAAAACCAGACCGTGAGGAAAAAATAATGAACAAAGCGAAACTGATTGTTGGGGTATGCCTGCTGTTTTCCGCTACTGCGTTTGCCGCGGATGCCTATCCGGTGCGGCCGGTGCGCATCATCGTGCCGTTCGCGCCCGGTGGTGCCACCGACATCGTGGCGCGGCTGGTGGCGCAGAAGCTCACCGAGACCTGGGGGCAGACCCTGGTGGTCGATAACCGCGCCGGCGCTGGCGGCAACATCGGCGGCGACATTGCGGCCAAGGCCAACCCTGACGGTTACACGCTGTTCATGACTTCCGGCTCCATTGTCACCGCCAACCAGCATATGTACGCGAAGATGCCCTTCAGTCCCGAGAAGGATCTGGTTGCCGTGACCAATGTCGCCAGCGGCCCGCAGGTCATCGTGGTGCATCCAAGTGCGCCGGCAAAAAACCTGAAGGAGTTCATTGCCCAGGCCAAGGCCAAACCGAAGTCGATGACTTACGGCTCGGCAGGCGTCGGCACGCAGACCCACCTCGCTGCGGAAAACTTCATCTACACCGCCGGCATCGACGTGACGCACGTGCCATACAAGGGCGAAGGTCCGGCGGTTAGCGACCTGGTCGGCGGACAAATCCAGTTTGTCACGCCTAACCTGTCGGCGGCGATTGCCTTCATCAATACCGGCAAGCTGCGCGCACTGGGCGTGACTAGCAAGGAGCGTTCGGCGCAGTTACCCAATGTCCCGGCGATTGCTGAAACGCTGCCGGGATTTGAGAATCTCGGCTGGTTCGGTTTCATGGTGCCGACCGGCACGCCGAAGGCAGTGGTCGCCAAGGTGCATGCCGATACCGTGAAGGTGCTGGCCAGTCCCGACCTGCGTAAACGTTTTAACGACATCGGCATGGTGGCGGTGGGCAACAGCCCGCAGGATTTCGCCAGGGACATCAAGACGGAATCGGCGCGCTGGGAAAAAATCATCAAGGAACGCAATCTGCAGGTGAAGTAACCGCGATGCCGCTGCCGGGTTGCAACCTGGCAGCGTTTTATCAATCTGTCCCGAGGTGGTTTCGTGAAAGTCGATCTCAAGCAGGTGGAAGAAGCGTGCAAGGAACTCTACATCCGCGCGCTTAAAATGCTGCCCCCGGACATCAAGCAGGGTTTTGAGCGGCTTGATCGCGCCGAAACCAATGCCACCGGCAAAGCCATCCTCGGCACCATGATCCGCAACATTACCGTCGCCGAGGACAATACCAACCTGCTGTGCCAGGACACCGGCATCCCGATCTACAACGTGGTGATTGGCGCCAATGTCGCGGTGGACGGTCATGCGCTGAAACAGGCGATCATCAGCGGCTGCACCCGTGCCACCAAGGAGCATCCGCTGCGTTCCTCTGTGGTGCATCCGACCACGCGCAAGAATGAGCACACTTCAGGTGGTCGCCATGTGCCGGTGATCAACATCGATTTCATGCCGGACGCGGACACCTTGTCGATCGAGATGATTCCCAAAGGTTCGGGTTCGGAAAACAATTCCTGGCTGAAAATGGCGATTCCCGCCGACGGTGTGGACGCGATCAAGACTTTCGTCATCGACTGTGTGCTCGAAGCCGGCGGCAAAAGCTGTCCGCCGGTGATTGTCGGCGTCGGTGTCGGCGGCACGGCGGACCTCTGCGTGCACCTGTCGAAGGTTGCGGCAACGCGGCCGTTGGGCAGCGTTTGCGCCGACCCGGAGGGGGCGAAGCTGGAGGCTGAATTGAGTGCCGTAGTCAACAAGCTCGGTGTTGGCGCGCAGGGCCTGGGCGGCGACTCGACGGCGTTTGCAGTGCATGTCGAAACGGCGGCCACCCACATCACGATGAATCCCGTTGCGGTCAACATGCAGTGTCATTCGGCACGGCGCGCGCGGGCGACGTTCACCCCGCAGGGCCTGACCTATGGCTTCTAGGTTTAGACCAGTCACCAGTCACCAATCACCAGTCACCGAATTTTAATGGCCCACTACGAACTCAACACGCCGGTCAGCGAAGAGCAGGTGCGGAAATTGCGCATCAACGACACGGTTACACTGCATCAGACGCTTTACGGCATCCGCGACGCCACGCAAATCCACATGTTTGACCACGGCCGCAAGACTCGATTCGACATGCGTGGCCACGCCGTGGTGCACACCGCGCCGAACGTCAAATGGGTCGGTGAAACGCTGGAGCACCCGTCGGGTTATGCGCCGATCTGCATCGGCACCACCACCAGCGCGCGCATGGAGCGTTTTACGCAGCCGCTGATGGCGCAGTACGGCGTGCGCATCATCATCGGCAAGGGCGGATTGCTCGCAGCCTCGGCCAAGGCGTTCAGTGAACTGGGCGGCATTTATCTCGCGATTATCGGCGGCACTGCGGCGCTGGAGACCACCTGGATCGAGCAGATCGAGGAGGTTGACCTCGACGACCTCAATCCGGAATCGCTGTGGAAATTCCGCATCAAGGGTTTTGGTCCGCTGCTGGTGGCGATGGATTCCCACGGCGGCAGCCTCTACACCGCAGTCAATGCCAAAGCCAAAGAAAGGCGGGCGGGCGTGCTCGCCGACCTCGGCGTCAAAAGTTAAACCTTCATGAAAACCATTCAAACCGATATCCTGATTCTCGGGTCCGGTGGCGCCGGCCTGTTCGCCGCGCTGCACGCGCACCAGCACAATCCCGAACTGTCGATCACCGTCGCGGTGAAGGGCCTGCTCGGCAAAACCGGCTGCACGCGCATGGTGCAGGGCGGTTACAACGTGGCATTGGCCGCGGGGGACTCCGTCGAGCGCCATTTCATGGACACCATCGAAGGCGGAAAGTGGCTGCCCGATCAAGATCTGGCGTGGACGCTGGTCGAGACCGCGGTGGAGCGTATCCACGAGCTCGAAAATGAGCTTGGCTGTTTTTTCGACCGCAATCCCGATGGCAGCATTCACCAGAAAGCCTTTGCCGGGCAGACCTTCGACCGCACCGTGCACAAGGGCGACCTGACCGGCATTGAGATCATCAACCGCCTCGCCGAGCAGGTGTGGGCGCGCGGCATCGACCGGCTCGAAGAACATCGCGCCGTGGAGTTCATCAAGAACAAGGCCGGAGATGCGATTTCAGGCGTGCTGATGATCGACATGCGCACTGGCGAATTTGTATTCGTGCAGGCACAAGCGGTGTTGCTCGCGACCGGCGGCGGGCCGACCATGTACAAGTACCACACGCCCAGCGGCGACAAGAGCTGCGACGGCATGGCGATGGCCCTGCGCGGCGGGCTGATGCTGCGCGACATGGAAATGGTGCAGTTCCATCCCACCGGATTGATCGCCGGTTCCGATACGCGCATCACCGGCACCATCATCGAGGAAGGCCTGCGTGGTTCCGGCGGTTATCTGCTGAACGGCGCCGGCGAGCGTTTCATGCACCACTACGATCCGCGCAATGAGCGCGCGACGCGCGACATCGTCAGCCGAGGCATGTACGAAGAAATGCGCGCCGGCCGCGTCAACCAGCACGGCGGCCTCTACATCACCATGAAACATCTCGATCCGGTGATGGTGCGCAAAGAATTCAAGGGTATGGTCGAGCGCTGCGCCGATTGTGGTTTTGACTTGGTCGGCGGTCTGGTCGATGTAGTGCCTACCGCGCATTACATGATGGGCGGCGTCGTATTCAAAACCGATTGCACCACTGACCTGCCCGGGTTGTTCGTCGCGGGTGAAGATTCCGGCGGCGTGCACGGCGCCAACCGCCTTGGCGGCAATGGCGTGGCCAATTCCACGGTGTTCGGCGGCATTGCCGGTGACGTGATGCCGGGCTGGGT
>JAYUYQ010000122.1:0-6035 GCA_043752435.1 Betaproteobacteria bacterium | reverse complement strand
TCCAGGGCGAATCCATGGCGCAGCTGATGTTCAAGATTGCCAACGAAGCGCACCCCGACATCCGCACGCTGCGGCCCGATCTTCCGGCCTGTGTGGCTGCAGTGACAAACAAGGCGCTGGCGAAAGACCCCGATCAACGCTACCAGAACGGAGAGCAGATGGCGAAAGCCATCCGGCTCTGCCTGGGAACGCTGACGGCAAAACCCAAAGCGGTCATCGCTGTATCCTGAGGCCCTGAATGAACGATTTGTCCAATGCCATCGAAATCACGACCGTCACCCACCCGGGGATGGTGCGCTCGCATAACGAAGACAGCATCTCCGCTGATGCTGCGACCGGTCTTGCCGTGCTGGCCGACGGCATGGGCGGTTACAATGCCGGCGAGGTAGCCAGTGGCATTGCGGTGGCTATGATCAGCGCTGAATTGAAGAAAGCGCTGGCGGCGGTCGATGGCGAATTCGACGCAGCAGCCGCCGAACGCCTGGTGGGCGAGCATGCAGTGCGCGCCAACAATGCGATTTTTCAGGCCGCGCAAAATCAGGCGCAATACGCCGGCATGGGCACCACGCTGGTTGTCGCGCTGTGGCACGATAACTCGCTGGTTGTGGGGCACATCGGTGACTCAAGGTTGTACCGCTTTCGTGGAAACAAGCTTGAGCAGGTCACGCGCGACCATTCGCTGCTGCAGGAACAGATCGACAGCGGCCTGATCACCAAGGCGCAGGCCCGCCACTCGCAGAACAAGAACCTGGTGACGCGGGCAGTGGGTATCGATCCGGAAGTCGAGGCCGAAGTTCACAGTTACCCGGTGCAGACCGGTGATATTTACCTGCTGTGTTCAGATGGCCTCAACGACATGGTGACGGATGAGGACATGGAGTTGACGCTGTCGTCGCTGCAGGCCAATCTGCCCCTGGCTGCCGCGCAGCTGGTGCAACAGGCAAACGACAATGGCGGGCGTGACAATGTTTCGGTTATTCTGGTGCGTGTGCTGAAGAGTTTCCCGGCCCGCGCTGGTTTGGTTGACCGGTTGAAGTCCTGGCTCAGATAAGCAACGGGGATACTACTATGGCGAAGTTGATACTCTCTCTTGAAGGCTCGATGATCCGCGAGGTTCCGCTCGATAAGGAGCGGATCATGATCGGGCGCAAGCCCTCCAACGAGATCCAGATCGAGAATCTGGCTGTCAGTGGAGAGCACGCCTGCATCGTGACCATCCTCAATGATTCGTTTCTCGAGGACATGGGCTCGACCAACGGTACCCTGGTCAACGGCAATCCGATCAAGAAACACATCCTGCAGAACAACGATGTGATCGAAATCGGCAAATACAAACTGAAATACGTCGCCGAAACGCCTGCCGGCCATGGCGGTGAGGATTTCGAGAAAACGATGATCCTGCGCGCGCCGCCTAAAGTGGCTGCCGCTGCTCCCGCTCCTGCCAAGCCGGCCAATGAACCCGCTCCCCCACCGAAGCCATCAACGCCGCCGCCCACGCCGCGGTCCATGCCGCCTGCGGCCAAGCCGGCAGCACCCGCACCCGCAGCAACTGCGCTTGCGCCGTCCGTTGCACCGCCAGCCGCACCCACACCCGTCCCTGTTGCGGTTGCGCCAGCGGCAGTCGCGCCGGCCAAACCCGCCGACGCGCAGCCCCTGGCGGCGGTGCAGATTCTGACCGGCCCCAGCGCGGGCAAGGAGCTCGATCTCGTCAAGAACCTGACGACGCTGGGCAAGCCCGGCCTTCAGGTCGCTGTAATTACGCGCCGTCCGCAGGGTTATTTCATTACCCATGTCGAAGGCGCTAAATTTCCGGTGATTAACGGCAAGATGATTGATGCCCAGGCGCAGCCTCTACAGGATCACGACGTCATCGAGCTCGCGGGCGTGAAAATGGAATTTTTTGTAAAGAGATAAGAGGCGCACGCGGGGCATTGTTGCAGGACACCCGCGATGTGATGGTCGACAGGGGCGGGGCGAATTCACGACGCACCCGGACGATGTGATGGCCCTGTTTTAGCAGGAGCCACTTTAGGATCACTGGGTGAAAAAACATCTGGCGCGCATAGTGATAGGCATGGCGATTGTTGCCCTGTTTCTCGCGCATGCGGTACATGTCTTGCGCGTTCCGCTGCTCGACAATCTAGAAGCCATCGTTTACGACACGCGGCTCCGGTTGACGATGCCGCGCACGGTCGATCCGCGGGTCGTGATCCTCGACATTGACGAAAAAAGCTTGCAGGAAAAGGAAAAAGGCGGCGAAGGCCGCTGGCCATGGCCACGCGACCGGTTGGCGCTGCTGCTGGACAAGTTGTTCGACAAGTACGGCATCGCCGTTGTCGGTTTCGACGTGGTGTTTGCCGAGCGCGATGAATCCTCGGGCATCCGCGTGCTGGAACGCCTCGGACTGCGTGAACTGAAGGGCGTGCCGCAATTTCAGTCCGTGCTCGAACAGGTGCGGCCGCAACTTGAATACGATGACATCTTTGCCCGCAAGATGAAGGGGCGGGCGGTGGTGCTGGGGCATGTGTTCTTGAGCGATGATCCGGCGAATGCCACCAAGAAGGGTATGTTGCCGCCGCCCGTGTTGCCTGTTGGCGCTTTTGGCGAACGCAAAGTAGGCGTGACCTCGTGGTCCGGCTACACCGCAAACCTGGAACGATTGCAGCGCGCCGCCGCCAGTGCGGGGCACATCAACCCGCTGCCGGACCAGGATGGCATTACCCGCCGCGTACCGATACTGGTGGAACACGCTGGCGCCTATTACGAGCCTCTGTCACTGGCGATGGTGCGGGCGGTGCACGACCAGCCTCCCGTTGTGCCGGTGGTGAGTCAGGACGGCAGTACCACCGAATACAGCGGCCTGGAGTGGATCAAGACCGGTCCTTTCGAAATCCCCGTCGATTTTCAGGCGGCGGCGCTGGTACCGTATCGTGGTGCCAAAGGCAGTTACCGGTATTACTCGCTGGTGGATGTGTTGAACGAACGTATTCCGGTCGAAGAACTGCGCGGCAAGATCGCCCTGATCGGCACCACGGCACCAGGACTGCTCGATCTGCGGGCAACACCGGTGGACCCGGTGTATCCCGGAGTCGAGATTCATGCCAATCTGATCAGCGGCATCCTTGATGGCAACATCAAGCAGCGCCCGCCATACGTGGTTGGCGCGGAATTCTTGCTGCTGTTGCTGTCCGGCGCGGCGCTGGCGCTGCTGCTGCCGCTGCTGACGCCGTTCAAATCCATGCTGGTCACGGCTCTGGTGCTGGTGGCGGTGGTCGGGGCCAACCTGGTGGTGTTTCATACCGGGCATCTGGTGCTGCCGCTGGCCTCCGGCGTCCTGTTGGTGCTGATCCTGTTTACCTTCAATATGGCGTACGGCTTCCTCGTCGAGGCGCGCGGCACGCGGTTGATCACGGGACTGTTTGGGCAATATGTGCCGCCGGAACTGGTCGAGCAAATGGCGCTGAATCCCGAGAAGTTCAATATGGCGCCGCGTGCCGAGGATCTTACGGTCCTGTTCTCCGATGTGCGTGGATTTACCACCATCTCGGAAAGCCTGAACCCGGATGACCTGTCGCTCTACATCAATGATTACCTGACCACGATGAGTATGGTGATCCGAGAGGGGCATCGCGGCACGCTGGACAAGTACATCGGCGACGCGATCATGGCCTTCTGGGGTGCGCCGATGGCCGACCCCAATCACGCGCAGAACGCTGTGCTGGCCGCGCTGGACATGATGAAGCAGGCGGCGGTGCTCAATAAAAAATTCCATGACAAGGGCTGGCCGCCGTTTGCGATCGGCATCGGCGTCAACTCCGGGGTGATGCGCGTCGGCGACATGGGCTCGAAGATTCGCAAAGCCTATACCGTGATGGGCGACGCGGTGAATCTGGGCTCGCGGCTCGAGGGCATTACCAAGCAATACGGGGTCGATATCATCATCGGCGAGCCCACCAAAAAGCGCATCACCGGCATCGTGCTGCGCGAAATCGACCTGGTGCAGGTCAAGGGCAAGGACGAGCCGGTGGCGATCTTCGAGCCGTTCGGACTGGAAGGTGAAGTGGAACAAACCCGGCTTGACGAGATCAAACTCTGGAACCAGGCGCTACGTTTTTACCGGACACAGGAATGGGACAAGGCTGAATTGCAGTTGATCAATCTCAAGAAGATTTCAGTAAAGTCCTATCTTTATGATGTGTTTCTGGAGCGGATCGCCGGTTACCGCGCCAACCCGCCGGATTCCTCATGGAACGGTGTGCACAAGTTTGAGACCAAGTAATGAGGCTGCGTATTCTCGGCTGCAGTGGGGGTATCGGCGGCGATCTGCGCACGACCTCGATGCTGCTGGACAACGATGTGCTGATCGATGCCGGCACCGGGGTCGGGGATCTTTCGCTGCAGCAACTGTCGGACATCGATCATATTTTCGTGACCCATTCCCACCTCGATCATGTGACCTCGATCCCGTTCCTGCTCGACACCGTTGGCTGGCAGCGCAGCAAACCGGTCACGCTGTATGCGACTCAGGAAACGCTGGACATCCTCAGCGCGCACCTCTTTAACTGGAAGCTGTGGCCCGACTTCCGGCAGATTCCGGACCTGCAGTCACCGGTGCTGCGCTACGCCCCGGTCCGAGTGGGCGAGCCGGTGCGGCTTAGCGGGGGGCGGATGATCACGCCAGTGACCGCGAATCACGTGGTTCCGGCGGTGGGCTATCACCTGGATTCCGGCGCCGCCAGCCTGGTGTTTAGCGGAGATACCACGAGCCAGGATGTAGCCTGGAAATATATTAATAAAATCAATAACTTAAAATATCTTATCATTGAGTCTGCATTGTCGGACTTGGAGCGGGAGCTGGCCATCATCTCCAAACACCTCTGTCCGAGCCTGCTGGCGGAGGAACTGGTCAAACTGCAACTGGATCCGGCCATTTATGTGACACACTTCAAACCGCGGGAAGCGGAATTGATCATGGAGCAGATCGTGGCCCGGGTGCCCCGGCGCCGACTGTACATGCTTGAACAGAATCAGGTTTTTGAATTCTGAGTCCGGCGCGGCAGATCAAAGCCGCGTCAGCACCAGCAGCAAGGGAAACAGAAAGGGGTGATCATGAGTACCGTACTCCAAAGCAAACCGGCGGCGGCAGACAATCTGGCTGAAAAGCTGAATTTCCAGCAGAAACTGCAGACGGTTACCAATAAAATCCATGCGACCAAGAATATCGACGAGATCATTCTCGAGATGTCGCAGGAACTCTGCACCCTGTTCAATGCCGACCGCCTGACCATCTACCTGCTTAGCGAGGACAAAGGCTCGATCATCTCCAAGGTCAAGACGGGGCTGACTTCGTTCAAGGACATCAAACTGCCGATCAATGAGCAGTCCATTGCCGGCTTTGTCGCCGGCAACAAACGGGTCGTCAATATCCGCGATGTCTATGACGACGCGGAGCTCAAATCCTACAGCGCACAGCTGAATTTCCTGAAGGCGGTCGATGCCAAGACCGGGTACCGCACCAAGCAGATGCTGGTGGCGCCGGTGCTGGATGCCAAAGCCAAGGATCTGATCGGCGTCGTCCAGATCATCAACAACAAGGCCGGACAGCCTTTCCCTTCAATGATGGAAGAGGGCGTGTTGTCGCTGACCGAAACACTGGCCATTGCCTTCCGCCAGCGCCAGGGTCCGATGATGCAGGTGCGCAGCAAATACGACGGGCTGGTCACCAACGCGGTGATTTCGGGTGAGGAACTGGAACTCGCCCAACGTTCGGCGCGGCGCAAGAATCTCGATGTTGAAATCGTGCTGAAGGACGAGTTTCAGGTCAAGCTGCCGGCGCTGGGTGATGCTCTGGGCTCGTATTTCGGCGTGCCCTACGAGCCGTTCAAGCAGGATCGCATCAAGCCGCCGGACTTGATGAAAAACATGAACCGCGAGTTCTGCCAGATCAACCAGTGGATACCGCTGGACGAAACCAAAGAAGGCATTGTTGTGATGACCACCGACCCGGAGCGGGTCAAGGCGTCGCGCATGGTCAG
>JAYUYQ010000121.1:0-6057 GCA_043752435.1 Betaproteobacteria bacterium | reverse complement strand
CCACGCTGTTCATCGTGCAATCCAAAAGTTTCTCGACCCACGAAACGATGCTCAACGCCCAGGCCGCGCGCGCCTGGCTGCAGGCGTCCGGCGTTTCGGATCACGGCGCGCATTTCGCCGCAGTCACTGCGCAAGCCGCGGCCGCGCAGGCATTCGGTGTGCCCGCCGAACGCATATTTCCCATCTGGGACTGGGTTGGCGGGCGCTATTCGCTGTGGTCGGCGGTCGGCCTGCCGGCGATGATTGCAATGGGCAATGACGCCTTTGACGAGCTGCTCGCCGGCGCCGCAGACATGGATGCGCATTTTGCGGCCGCGCCACCGGAACAAAACATGCCGGTGCTGCTGGCAATGATCGGACTGTGGCACGCCAATTTTTTCGGCATGGCCTCGCGCGCGGTAATCCCCTACCAGCCGGGACTGGAACTGCTGCCGGCCTGGCTGCAGCAACTCGAAATGGAAAGCCTGGGCAAAAGTGTCAGCCGGCGCGGCAAAGCACTGCGTCAGGACACCGCCCCGGTGTTGTGGGGCAGCGCGGGCATCGAAGGCCAGCACGCCTATTTCCAGTTGCTGCACCAGGGCACGCGGCCGGTGCCGGTGGATTTCATCACCAGCTGCGCGCCGCGCAGCAAGTCCTCTTGGGGGGCGCTGCGCAGCAGTGGTAACGATGCGGGACAGACCCATGCAGTGATGCTGTCGAACTGTTTTGCGCAATCCGCCCTGCTGATGAGCGGCGTGACCGCGGCGGAAACCGAACAGACCCTGTTGCAACAGGGCAACACCTCCCGCGAAGCAGCGCGCCTGGCGCCCCACCAGGCGCTGCCCGGTAACCGGCCGAGCAATACGCTGCTGCTCCCGGTGCTCGACGCGCGCAGCCTCGGCGCCCTGCTCGCGCTCTACGAGCACCGCACCTTCGTGCAAAGCGCGATCTGGGACATCAACGCCTTTGACCAGTGGGGGGTGGAACACGGCAAACACCTGGCAGGCGGGCTGCTGGCGGAATTCACCAGCACTGCGCCGTCAGCCTCTCACGACTCATCGACTGACGGCCTGGTCAATTATTCCAAATTGCACAACCGGAGAAAATCATGAACGACGAAGCCCTGAACATGAGCATCCGCAAGTTCCTCAAAACCGTCGGCGTCAATTCTCAGTTGGCGATCGAGAAGGCGGTGCGCAAGGCCATCGAGGACGGCAAACTCAAGGGTAGTGAATCGCTGCCGGTAATAATGACGCTGAGTGTCGGCGCGCTGGCGCTGGAAGTGAAATTCGACGGGGACCTGAAGCTGGACTAAGGACCAAATGCCCGGAAGACAATAGATCAGATCTTCATGATCTGTTCGCGGTAGTAGCGCAACTCCGCAATGGATTCATGGATGTCGGCCAGCGCTTCATGTTTGCCGTGTTTGACCATCCCGCCCAACACTTCCGGTTTCCAGCGCCGCGCCAGCTCCTTCAGTGTGCTGACGTCGATCAGGCGGTAATGGAAATAATCATCCAGCTTGGGCAGGTATTTAACCAGGAAACGCCGGTCCTGATGCACCGAGTTGCCGCAGATCGGCGAAGCACCCTTCGGCACGTGCAGCGCCAGAAACGCGATCATCTGCTCCTCAACGTCGCTTTCCGTCAGCGTTGAAGCTTTTACCCGATCAATGAGACCGGATTTCTTATGGGTCGACTTGTTCCAGTTGTCCATCACGTCGAGCACCGCATCGGGCTGATGCACCACCAGCACCGGCGCCTCGGCGACGGTATTCAACTGGGCGTCGGTGATGACGATGGCGATTTCCAGCACGCGGTCGGTTTCGGGGTACAGACCACTCATCTCCATGTCGATCCAGATGAGGGCGTTGGGATCCTGTGCCATAATGATTTTGCAACTTTACCGGGAATTTTCAGACACTTATTGTGTCACATGCCCGCACTCCCAGCCCGCACCCCCCACATAAATAAATATGCATACTTTCGGCCTCGTTTTCCTGATTGCCCTGCTGCTGACCGTCACCGCCCGGTTGTGGCTGGCCGTACGCCACGCCGCCCACGTATTGGCCCACCGCAATGCTGTGCCGGCGCAGTTTGCCGATGTCATCACGCTGGACGCACACCAGCGCGCTGCGGATTACACCGGAGCAAAGACCCGTTTCGCGATGCTCGGCGTTGTGGTCGAGGCGACGATAGCACTGGCCTTTACCTTCGGCGGCGGCCTGCAGGCGCTGCACGAACTGACCACGACCTGGTTCGAGCCGGGCATCGTGCGCGGCCTGGTGCTGATTGCGGGTGTCGCCGTGGTATCGATGGTCATCGACATTCCGCTGAGCCTGTACCGCACCTTCGTCATCGAGGAGCGTTACGGATTCAACAAAGTCACCGTCAAACTGTTCTGGGTCGATTTCATCAAGGGTCTGGTGCTGGGCGCCGCGCTGGGCCTGCCGCTGGTCGCCACCGTGTTGTGGCTGATGGAGCGCATGGGCGAGTGGTGGTGGTTCTATGCCTGGCTGACCTGGATGGCCTTCAACATCCTGATGCTGGCGGTATACCCGACGTGGATTGCGCCGCTGTTCAACAAGTTTTCGCCGCTGACTGATAACGCTATGAAAGAACGGGTTGAGCGTCTGCTCGACCGCTGCGGCTTCAAGGTCAAGGGCCTGATGGTGATGGACGGCTCGCGCCGCTCCAGCCACGGCAACGCCTATTTCACCGGCTTCGGCAAAACCAAGCGCATCGTGTTTTTCGATACGCTGCTGGAGCGGCTGGAGCCGCAGGAAGTCGAAGCGGTGCTGGCGCACGAACTGGGCCACTTCAAACTCAAACACGTGATCAAGCGCATCGCCGGCATTTTCGCGATCAGCCTCGGTTTCCTCTGGCTGCTCGGCTGGGTGCTCGACAAACCCTGGTTCTACGAGAGTCTCGGCGTGACCACGCCGTCCACCGCGATGGCGCTGGTGCTGTTTTCGATCGTGGTGCCGGTGTTCACCTTTCTGTTCCAGCCGCTGAGCGCGATGATTTCGCGCCAGCATGAATTCGAGGCCGACGCCTTCGCCGCGCAATACACGCCCGCGGCCGACCTGATCACGGCGCTGGTCAAACTCTACAAGGACAACGCCTCGACACTGACCCCCGACCCGCTGTATTCGGCGGTCTACGATTCCCATCCGCCGGCGACCACGCGCATCGCACGGCTGCAGCAGGCTGCGGCGCATTAAAATCGGTGCGGCGATGAGCGACCTGGCGCAAAAGAAATGCAAACCCTGCGAAGGCGGCGTCGCCCCGCTGAGCGCAGACGAAGTTGCAACGCTGCTGAAGCGCGTGAAGGGCTGGAGCTGCAGTAACGGCATGCTGACCAGGACTTATGAATTCCGCAATTACCAAGAGACCATGGCCTTCGTGAATGCAACGGCGTGGATTTCGCAGCGCGAAGACCACCATCCCGATCTGACGGTGGGATACAAACAGTGCCGGGTCGATTACAGCACCCATGCCATCGGCGGGCTGTCAGAGAACGACTTCATTTGCGCCGCCAAGATCGACACGCTGTTTGACCTCTGAAACTCCAGCACAGGGCCTGATCACCGCCGCCTATGGCCGGCGGTTCCTGGTCGAGTGCGCAGACAGCCGCGTGCGCGACTGCGTAACACGCGGCAAACGCACCGACTATGCCTGCGGCGACCAGGTTACCGTCACCGACCAGAACGATGATCAAGGTGTCATCAACGACTGCCTGCCGCGGCGGACGCTGCTCTATCGCTCGGACCGCTGGAAACAGAAACTGATCGCCGCTAATGTGACGCAAATGATTATGGTCGTGGCCCCGGTGCCTTCCTTCGATCTGAATGTGCTCGACTGCTGCCTTGCCGCTGCAGAACACGCCGGCATCCGTCCGCTGATCGTGCTCAACAAGTCCGATCTGCCGGGGTCAGTCACATCCGAAGCTGCTCTGGCGCTGTATACGGGCATGGGTTACCCGCTGCTGAAACTGGCCGCAACAGAGGGCGTGGACGAGCTGCGACCACAGCTTACGGGGCAACGCAGTGTGCTGGTCGGCGAATCCGGCATGGGCAAATCGACAATCCTGAACCAGTTGGTGCCGCATGCGGCGGCACTGACGCGGGAAGTGTCTGCCTCACTGGGCACCGGCAAGCACACTACTTCACATGCCCGGCTGCATCACCTGGATGCCACCAGCGACATCATCGACACACCCGGCGTGCAAGCCTTTGGTCTTCATCATTTGGGCGTGATCGACCTCGCATCGGCGTTCATCGAGTTCCGGCCGTATCTGGGTCAGTGTCGTTTCCGCGATTGCCGGCATCTGGAAGAGCCGGGTTGCGCGATTATGGCTGCGCATGAAGTCGAACAGATCGATACGCGGCGGCTGGCGGTGTATTGCCGGCTGGCGACGGAGCATCTGCGCCAGCAGAAAAAATTCTGACGGGAAATCGTTAGCCCAAAGCGCCCGCTACCGCTACGATCAGCAGCAAGAACAGCCATAACACCAGCGCACGCCAGATCAAACCCACGGCGCCGCGCAAGTCTTCGACATCAACCTCGTCCCCGATGCCCAGCTCCGGTCGCTGGTTGAGCATGCCCTCTTCACGCAACACGCCGCCAAGCTTGACGCCCAGCGCACCGGCGCCGCTGGCCAGCACCACGCCTTCAGCACCGCGCCCCCAGCCGGCAGCCTGCGCGCGCCAGCAGTAGGCCGCGTCTTCGAAGTTGCCGGCGATGGCGAAACTCGCCGCGGTCACCCGTGCCGGAAGCCAGTCGATCCAGAAAAAAGCGCGTTCAGCAAAAAAGGCGAATGCGCTTTTTTCCGGGTCAATCAATTTGCCCCAGCGCGCGGCCAGCAGTTCGGCCACGCGATAAATCACCGGGCCGACCGGACCGATTATGACGAACCAGAAAATCGGGCCCAGCACATAACGATGCGCCTGCACCAAACCCAGTTCGATCGCCACCCGTGAAATTTCCGCAGCTTGCAATTCATCGGCCGGCACGCCGCGCCAGCGGCCGAGCACGTCACGCGCGGTGTTGATGTTCTGTTCGCCCCCCAAGGGGACTTGCTTCGCGGCGCGCAAGGCCTGCGCAATTTCGGTAAAACAGTGGCTGAAACGGCGGAACCCCATCGCCACGTAAAGCACGGCAACACTCCACGCCATCGCCAGCAGTAAGTTCGCTTCGCGCAACAGCGCATGAACGGCAACGGTGAGCAACGCCAGCGGCAGCACCGCGACCAGCCACGCAATCACGCCGTGATTGGCCTGCAGCCCGTTAAACTGCCGCTCGAGATAGTCGGCGTAACGATCGAAAGCGGCATACAACGGATTGCCGCGCCGCAGCGGCCATGCCTGCTCAAGGAGTAATGCACAGGCCAGTGCCAGGAATTTCATGCGTCCGTGTCCCTCGCTGAAAAGGTAACCGAAGCCACCATAAATCATACTAAACTATTATAAATTCAATAAAAACAATGGCTTATAGTCTAACCCACGCGGTAGCGGACGGCAATGATTTCTACTTCGATGACACCGGCGGGGCGTTGCCATTTCACCACGTCCCCGGAGCGGGCACCGAGCAGTGAGCGTGCCAGCGGCGAGCCCCAGCTGATCTTGCCGGCGGCAACATCGGCTTCGTCGTCACCGACGATGCTGAATTCCTGGATGCCGCCATCGGCATCCTCGACTTCAACGGTGGCGCCGAAATGCACTTCGCCATGCGGCTGCTGCGCGGGATCAACGGCTTCGGCGCGCTCCAGCTGGGCAATAAAGTAGCGTTGGTCACGCTCTACCTCGCGCAATTTGCGCTTGGCTTCCGAGTCATCCGCTGAAACCATCTTTAATTGTTCATGCTGGTCGGCGAGTTCGCGAACACGCGAGCGCAACTGCTCCAGCCCCAACGGTGTCACGTAATTGGCATGCGCGGGCAACGGTCGCTCGGGCAACTCACCCGCGCTGAAATCATCATCGCTTTCTTTGACAAATGCACGACTCATGTCAATCCTCGCTCATTTCGGTCCTTGAACCTGCGGACAGCGCAGGCAGCGCAGCACATCCGGGATCCGCTG
>JAYUYQ010000120.1:0-6102 GCA_043752435.1 Betaproteobacteria bacterium | reverse complement strand
GTATCAGGAACTCTCGCGCAATCGCGACGAGTGGGCGTTTGCCGATATCGAACAATCCGTGCTGCTGGCCAGCCAGCAGTTGCAGATCGCCGCCAACGTGCGCACGGCGCTGATCGGCCTGGAAAATGTCGAGGCGCGGCTGCAGCGCATGGATCAGCCGCGATACAGCGCGTTGCGGCGGGCGCTGCTGCGGGACATTGAGCGCCTGAAGGCGCTGCCGCTGGTCGATGTCTACGGCACCAGCGCGCGGCTCGATGACGCGATTGCCGCGATTGATCGCCTGCCGCTGGCGATGGATGCGCGGGCGCGGCCCGATGCTGCCGTGGCCGTAACGCCTGCGCCCGCCGCGGAAGTGCCGGCGTGGGAACGCGTGCTGCGCGAGGCGTGGCGGGAATTGCGCCAGCTGGTTCGAGTGCAAAGCAGCGGTGTGCAGGATGCGACATTGCTTGCGCCTGAGCAGGCTTTTTTTCTGCGCGAGAACCTGAAGCTGCGCCTGCTTGGCGCACGGATTGCCCTGCTGTCGCGTGACGGCAAGAGTTACCAGGGTGACCTGCAGGCGGCGCTGGCCGCGCTGGAGCGGCATTTTGATGCGCGTGACATCAGTGTCACCACCACCGCGGCGGCGTTGCGCAAGCTGCAGTCGGCACAGGTGCAGATTGATTTGCCGGATTTGCAGGAAACGCTGGAGGCGTTGCGCAAGCTGCGCCTGCCGCGCGCCAAAGGTTCGACTTAAGCGCGCCGCACTTCTGACCACTCCTAACTTTTCCCCGTTCAATACACGATGCGCTGGCTGATCTGGATCCTGGTGTTGGGCGCCTTGGCGACAGGCGTCACGCTGCTCGCACGGCTGAACACCGGTTATGTGCTGATCGCACTACCCGTGCACCGCATCGAGCTGTCGCTGAATTTCGCACTGGTGCTGCTGGTTCTGGCGTTTGTATTGGGCTATCTGCTGCTGCGCCTGCTGATTACCGCGGTTGAGCTGCCGGGACGCGTGGCGCGGTTCCGCGCGGCGCGGCGCCGTGAAACCGCGCATGGCACGCTGATCGATGCACTGCGCGAGTTTTTTGCCGGACGTTACGCCAGGGCCGAAAAATTGGTGAACCAGGCCGTCGCGCTGGGCGAACCCGGCGATCTGGGCGCCATCATCGCGGCGCGTGCCGCCCATGAACTGCGCGAACCCGTGCGCCGCGACGCCTATCTCGCAAAGTTGACCACCGATCCCGCGCGGCCCGACGCTGCTGCGGCGATCAGCGCGGCGCAAATGCTGCTCGATGAGCGGCGGCCGGAAGACGCGCTGGCGGCGCTGGCGGTATTGCCGAACAAACATACTGCGGCATTGCGTCTTGAATTGCGCGCACGGCAGCGCATCGGGCAATGGGATCAGGTGCCGGTCTTGATTGATCAGTTGGAAAAACGCGGCGTATTCAGTGTCGAACAGGCGGATGCCGAACGCCGCCATTCCTGGCGGCAGCTGATCCAGCGCAAGTCCGCTGATGCGCGGGAGCTTGCTGCAACCTGGAAACGCGTGCCCGATCGTTATTCCCGGGATACCGCCGTTGCGGGCGCCGCAGCAACGGCATTTCTAGGGCTGGGACAGCATGCCGAGGCAGCGGTCGTCATTGAGCGCAGCCTCGATCTGGAATGGGACAGCGGTCTGGTGCATCTGTACGGCGAGTGCGGCAGCACCGATTCGCTGCGTCAGATTGAGCACGCGGAACGCTGGTTGAAGGCGCATCGAACGGATGCTGCATTGCTGCTCGCGCTTGGACGCCTGTGCGCACTGCAGCAACTTTGGGGGAAGGCGCAAAGTTATCTGGAAGCGAGCGTTGCGCTGGAGCCGACATACGCAGCGCATCTGGAACTCGCCCAACTGCACGAGCGTCTCGAGCGCAGCGATGCAGCACGTGCCCATCATCACGCCAGTCTTGAACTGGCGGTAGCGCAACTGAACCGCAGCGGCGCCGGGCGCCGGCGCAAACCGGTCTGAGCGCTGTGCCTGGGTCGCAGCGACGGTATTACTGAACTGCGGGCGTGAACGCGTCAGCGTAAAACGCCGCGTCCGGCAGGCCGCAACGCGTAACGAAATCACGACGCGCAGCATCAATCATCGCCGGCGCGCCGCAGGCGTAGATCTCGTGCCCCGATAAATCCGGCAGATCGGCGATCACCGTCTCATGTATCAGACCGCTGCGTCCAGTCCATGCTTCTGCAGCCGTGGCATCGGATAACACCGGCACATAAATGATGCCGTGGTCGCGCTGCCACGCCTCGGGCAATTCATTCAGATAAAGGTCGGCGGTGTGCCGCGCACCGCGATATAACAGCAGCGGTCGTTTGATCTTGTGGTGTATCGCGTGTTCGATGATGGCCTTGATCGGCGCGAACCCGGTGCCGCCCGCCACCAGCACTGCGGGCTTGATGCTGTCTTCGCGCAGATAAAAGGTGCCGAGCGGACCTTCGAAGCGCAGGATGTCCTTTTCCTTCATCTGCGTAAACACATGCGTGCTGAACGGACCGCCGTAATTGCGCAGGTGCAGTTCCAGCAGGCCATCATCATGCGGCGGATTAGCCAGCGACAAACTGCGGCGGGTGCCGTTCCTGAGCAGAATGTCGATGTACTGTCCGGCGAGAAACTGCAGGCGTTCCGAGGCCGGCAGGCGCAGGCGGATGCGCATCACGTCGGGGGCGACCAATTCCAGCGACTGCACCCGGCATGGCAGCGTCTTCACCGGTATGTCCTTGACCGCGCCGATTTCGCGGCATTCGATGATCAGGTCGGAGCGCGGCTGCGCCTGGCAGAACAACGCCATGCCGGCGGCGCGTTCCGAGGCATTAAGAGCGGTGTCCTGAGATTTGCCGTGTTCAACAATGCCCGCGGCCACCTTGCCCTTGCATGAACCGCAAGTGCCGTTGCGGCAGCCGTAGGGCAGCCGGTAGCCTTCGCGCAGCGCGGCTTCGAGCACGGTTTCGCCGTCCTGTGCATGAAAGACATGGCCGCTGGGCCGGAGGGTGATTTGGGCGGGCATCTCGGAGGAATTCGGGGCTGGGCTAAAATAGGGACAATATGATAATGAGAATATAAAGCGGAGACTATGAAGCGGCTAATGGGACTATGAAGCGATTATTGATCATCGGTTGCGGCGACGTCGGTCTGCGTGTGGCATTGCTGCTGCGTGCACGGCACCGTATTTACGCGCTGACCCACAACGCGGAGCGGGTTGCCGAGCTGCGCCGCTGCGGTCTGATGCCGCTGTTCGGCGATCTCGACCATCCTCATACACTGACCGGCCTCGCCGGTCTTGCCCACGACGTCATCCATCTCGCGCCGCCTCCCGCACGCGGCCACAGTGATGCACGGACAACACATCTGATTGCGGCACTCGGGCGGGGCCGCAGTCTACCACGGCACTTTATCTACATCAGCACCAGCGGCGTCTATGGTGACTGCAGCGGCGCGCTGATTGACGAAACCAGTCCGCTGCGGCCGCAGACCGACCGCGCGCACCGCCGCGCCGACGCCGAGCGACGGTTGCGGGAGTGGGGCGCGCGCACGGGTGTCTGCGTCAGCATTCTGCGCGTGCCGGGCATTTATGCCGCAGACCGGCTGCCGGTGGCGCGCATCGAACGCGGCACGCCGGCACTGCAGCCGCAGGACGACACTTACGTTAATCACATCCATGCCGATGACCTGGCAAACATGGTGGTCGCGGCTTTGCATCACGGCCAGGCCAATCGCAGTTACAACGCCAGCGACGACGCGCCGCAGAAAATGGGCGATTACTTCGACCTGGTGGCGGATCGGTTCCGTCTGCCGCGGCCGCCGCGCGTGACCCGCGCCGAGGCGCAGACGGTGATGCCGGAAAACCTTTATTCCTTCATGAGCGAATCGCGACGCCTCGCCAACGGGCGCATCAAGCAGGAACTGCGCGTGCGTTTGCGCTACCCGACCGTGCGCGAAGGTATTGCCGGTACGGATGCCCTGCAGGCTCCATTCCATGTCCGCTGACAGCGCGGTGCTGCTGGTGTTGTCCAATCTGCCAGACCAGGCAGCCGCGCAGCAATTGGCGCACACGCTGATCGAGCAACGGCTGGCGGCCTGTGTCAGCGTGCTGGCACCGTGTACGTCGGTGTATCGCTGGCGCGGTGCCGTAGAGGAAGCCGCAGAAGTGCCGGTACTGATCAAGACCACGGCAGGCCGTTATGCCGAACTGGAATCCGTCCTGCGCGCGCTGCATCCCTACGAACTTCCGGAGATCATCGCGGTCCCAGTGGTGCATGGCCTGCCTGATTATCTTGATTGGGTGGCCGGCGAAACCACCCCCTCCGCAATTTCTTCCCCACCCCTGCCATCCACATCGTCCAGCTCAACATGATCCTGCGCCGCTTATTCCTGTTGCTGGTGCTGTGCGCCGGTTTTGCGCAGGCCGCCGATCCCGAATTGCTGGATCCGGAAAAAGCCTTCGCGTTCAGCGCCCGCGTAGCCGGGCCGGATGCAATCGAAGTGCGTTATGTGATCGCCAAGGGTTATTACCTGTACCGCGACAAGCTGCGCTTCACGCTGGAGCCAGCGACGCTGGGCAATGGCAGCGCGCAACTGCCGCAGGGGTTGGTGCACAAAGACGAGTTTTTCGGCGAGACCATGATTTACCGCGACGAGGTGCGCATCCGGCTGCCGGTCAGTGCCGGCAGCGGAATTGATCGGGCGGTGCTGACCGCGGTGTCGCAGGGCTGCGCCGATGTCGGCGTCTGTTATGTGCCGGTGGAACAGAAAGCCGACTTGCGGCTGGTTGCCGCGGGGTCTGCGGCAGGTCCCGGTGATGGCGCAATGTCGCGGCTGTTTTCGGGCGCAGGCAATGCTGCACAGCCCGCGGCGACCGCAAAAGGCGAGGACACGCTGATCGCTGAACTGTTTAACGGTGAGACCTGGCTGCTGATCCTGAGTTTTTTCGGTTTCGGTCTGCTGCTGTCGTTCACCCCCTGCGTATTGCCGATGGTGCCCATTCTGTCCGGCATCATCATTGGGCAGGGCAGTCGCATGACCCGCATGCACAGCCTGTTGTTGTCCGCCGCGTATGTGCTGGGTATGGCGATTACTTACTCGCTGGCCGGGGTTGCCGCCGGACTCTCCGGCGCGCTGCTGTCGGCTGCGCTGCAGAATCCCTGGGTACTCGGCGCTTTTGCCGCGGTGTTTGTTGCGCTGGCATTATCAATGTTCGGTTTATACGAATTGCAATTACCGACTGCGCTGCAGTCACGCCTGGCCGGGGCCAGCGGCCGCCTGCATGGCGGGCATTACGCGGGTGTCTTTGTGATGGGCGCGTTATCAGCGCTGATCGTCGGCCCTTGCGTCGCAGCACCCTTGGCCGGCGCGTTGCTCTACATCTCGCAAAGCGGCAGCGCCTTTCTCGGTGGTGCTGCGCTGTTTGCGATGGCGCTGGGCATGGGTGTGCCTTTGCTGGTGGTCGGCGCGTCGGCCGGTACTTTGCTGCCGAAAACCGGACCGTGGATGGAGACCGTCAAACGTTTTTTTGGCGTGATGCTGCTGGCAGTGGCGATCTACCTGGTGTCGCCGGTGCTGTCGGTGACTGCGCAGATGCTGGCCTGGGCTGCGCTGCTGATATTTACCGGAATCTACCTGCGCGCCATTGATCCCTTGCCGCCGACCGCCGGCGGTTTTGCCCGGCTCAGCAAAGCCGTGGGTGTCATTGCGCTGGTCGCGGGCATCGCCTTTGTGGTCGGTGCCTTGTCCGGCAGCCGCGACGTGTTGCAGCCCTTGTCCGGATTGCGCGGCACCGCGGCGGGTGCGTCATCGACAAGCCCTGGCGTGGGGTTTCAACGGGTGAACAATCTGGCCGAACTGGATGCGGCAATTGCCGCCGCCAGGGGCAAAACCCTGATGCTCGATTTTTATGCCGACTGGTGTGTCAGCTGCAAGGAAATGGAGCGTTACACCTTCAGCGATCCCGGCGTGCAATCGCGCCTTGCCGGCATGGTCAAAATTCAGGCCGATGTGACCGCCAATACGGTAGAGCACAAGGAACTGCTGAAACGTTTCCGGTTGTTCGGCCCGCCAGGGATCGTGTTTTTCGACCCGGCCGG
>JAYUYQ010000119.1:0-14711 GCA_043752435.1 Betaproteobacteria bacterium | reverse complement strand
GCCAGTCGAGATCGGAGACGTAAATCAGGGTGATGGTATCCGGTGGCAGCGACTCGCAGTATTTTTGCAGCGCTTCGCCGCCTTCCTTGCCGGGTTTGCCGGTGGGAATGCGCACTTCCAGCAGTTTTCGCGAAGCGAACAGCGATTGTGAATTGCCGGCGAGGGCGAGATGGTTCCATTTGAAACCCGAATCGACGGTCAGTACTTCGCGTTCGGTATAACCTTCGGCGCGCGCCTTGGCGCGGATGCGGTCACTGGCTTCGAGTGCGAGCAGGGGCTCGTTGCCGAATACCGTGTACAGCGGTTTGAGATCCCGCGCGAGGTGGCTCGCGAGTTGTTCGGAAGGCAGGCGCATCAGTGCGCGTATGCTACAGAACGTGCCGGTTTACAGCAATCGGCTTACGACAATGGTTTGGAGGCTGACGGGGTGAGGCGCACAGCCTGCAGCCGTCGCAATAATTGCTGCACGGCGTCGCTTTGCATGTCGCGGAACAGCAGGGCCTCTTCCGATTCCTTGGACAGCGTTTCCTGGTCGTTGAACGAGAAATCGCGCGTCAGCACGATTTCCGATGCCGGTATGGTTTCAACCGCGTTTTTGTCGAGCAAACGGTAGGTCATTTTGTAACGCAGCTGGAATTCACGCACCCGCCCGGAACCGGACAGCGACAGGATGCTCTTTTCGCGCGCTTCGCCGACGAGGATCAGCGTTGCTGTCGCGGCCTTAGGATCGTCGATGATTTTGGTGCCGCTGCCGTAGGTGATCACGCGTCTGAATTGCTGGGCGAACTGCGAGCTCACGGGGGCCTGCACAAACAGCGTGTCAAAAGGCAGGTCGGCGGCGCCGCGCAACTGGAAGCCGCAGCCGGCGATCAGCAATGTGCAAAGCACGGCAATCAGCGTTTTCATTGCGGTTCAGCTTATCACGTTCATATCACCACGTTGACCAGACGGCCCGGCACGACGATGATTTTTTTGACCGGCTGCCCGGCGATGAATTTTTGCACCTCGGCGTGGGCCAGCACCGCGGCCTCGATCGCCGGTTTGGCGGCGTCGCGCGCCACTCGCACGTCGGCACGTTTTTTGCCGTTGACTTGCACCACCAACTCGATTTCGTCTTCGATCAGCGCGGCGGCGTCGGGCTCCGGCCACGGGGCTGCGAGCAGGTCGTCGCCATAACCCAAGTCGCGCCACAGCTGGTGGGTGATGTGCGGGGTGATCGGTGACAGCACGCGCAGCAGGATGGAGAAACCCTCGCGCAACACGGCGTTGGCAGCGTCGTCGCTACCGCCTTTGAATACGCCTTCCAGCGCGTTGAGCATTTTCATTGCGGCGGACGCGACGGTGTTGAACTGGTGGCGGCCGAGATCGTAGTTGGCCTGTTTCAGCACGGCATGGATTTCGCGGCGAGCGGTGGCGAGCGTAGTCGAGAGTGTGGCAACTGCGGCACCGGTGGTCGCAGCATTGCCGCGCTGGCTGATTTCATAACCGAGGGCCCATACCCGGCGCAGGAAACGCGATGCGCCTTCAACGCTGGCGTCGGACCATTCCAAGGTCTGCTCGGGTGGGGCAGTGAACATCATGTAAAAACGCGCGATGTCCGCGCCGTAATCCTCGATCAGCGACTGCGGATCAACGCCGTTGTTCTTCGATTTCGACATGGTGCCGATGCCGCCGGATTCCACCGGCTGGCCGTCGGCGCGCAACACGGCAGCGCCCCGATTGCCCTGGGCATCGACCGTGACGTCGACATCAGCCGGGTTGTAATAGGTGATGCGCCCGGTGTCGGGTTTGCGGAAGTAAATTTCGTTCAGCACCATGCCCTGGGTCAGCAGGTTCTTGAACGGCTCGTCGAGTTTGACCAGACCGAGGTCGCGCATCGCCTTGCTCCAGAAGCGCGAATACAGCAGATGCAGGATGGCGTGTTCGATGCCGCCGATGTACTGGTCGGCGGGCAGCCAGTAGTTGACGCGCTCATCAACCATGGCCGTGCCATTGTCGGCGCAGGCGTAACGCAGGTAATACCAGGACGAATCGACGAAGGTGTCCATGGTGTCGGTTTCGCGCTTCGCCGATTTACCGCATTTCGGACAGGCACAATTAACGAAGTCAGCGCGTTTGAGCAGCGGATTGCCGCTGCCGTCGGGCACGCAGTCTTCGGGCAACACCACCGGTAAATCCTTGTCCGGCACCGGCACGTCGCCACAGGCGGCACAATGGATGATCGGGATCGGGCAACCCCAGTAACGCTGGCGCGAAACGCCCCAGTCGCGCAGGCGGTAGAGCACTTGTTTTTCGCCGAGGTTTTTGGCGGCAAGGTCAGCGGCGATGGCATCAACAGCGGCCGCGTAGTTGAGACCGTCATATTTGCCGGAGTTCGTGCAACTGCCGCGTTCTTTGTCGGCATACCATTCCTGCCAGGCATGGGTGGCGAAGGTCAGGCTGGCGACGTCTATTACCGGCTTTATCGGCAAGCCATACTGTTTGGCAAAATGGAAATCGCGCTCGTCATGCGCCGGCACTGCCATCACCGCGCCTTCGCCGTAACCCATCAGCACATAGTTGCCGACCCAGACTTCGATTTTTTCACCGCTCAGCGGATGCTCGACAAAAATCCCCGTCGGCATGCCTTTCTTTTCCATGGTCGCCATATCGGCTTCCATCACCGAGCCGCGTTTGCATTCGGCGATGAAGTCGGCGAGTTTGGGATTGTTTTTTGCCGCCTGTGTTGCCAGCGGGTGTTCAGCGGCGACGGCGACAAAGGTGACGCCCATGATGGTGTCGGCGCGGGTGGTGAACACCCATAGCAATCCACGTTCCCCTCTCCCTTCGGGACCAGGGAACACTGAGGGCGGAGCAGAGGGGTTAGGGGTGAGGGACGGTGTCTTGTTTTTCCCGGCAATTTCTCCCTCATCCCCGACCCTTCCCCCGGAGGGGGAAGGGAGGTTTGTGCCGTCGCTTGCCGAGGCGGATAAGTTGTATCGAAACGCAAACCTTACGCCATAACTTTTGCCGATCCAGTTGGCCTGCATCGCCTTGACCCGCTCCGGCCAGCCGGGCAGCGTGTCGAGTGCTGACAGCAACTCGTCGCCGTATTTGGTGATGGCCAGGTAGTAACCGGGGATTTCGCGCTTTTCGACGGTGGCGCCGGTGCGCCAGCCCTTGCCGTCGATGACCTGTTCATTGGCGAGTACAGTCTGGTCCACCGGATCCCAGTTCACGACCTGGGTTTTTTTGTAGGCGATGCCTTTTTCCAGCAGGCGCAGGAACAGCCACTGGTTCCAGCGGTAATAATCGGGGCTGCAGGTCGCGAGTTCGCGGCTCCAGTCGATGGCGAAGCCCAGCGACTTCAGCTGCTTGCGCATGTAGGCGATGTTGTCCCAGGTCCACTTCGCCGGCGGCACGCCATTGGCCATCGCTGCGTTTTCTGCCGGCAGGCCGAAAGCATCCCAGCCCATCGGCTGCAATACGTTGTAACCCTTCATCCGGTGGTAACGCGTCAGCACATCACCGATGGTGTAATTGCGCACATGCCCCATGTGCAGCTTGCCAGACGGATACGGGAACATCGACAGGCAGTAGTATTTGGGTTTGTTTCCTGTTTCGACGGCGCGAAAAGTCTGTGCGTCATCCCAGAATTTTTGCGCGTCGCGCTCGATGACCTGCGGGTTGTATTTTTGTTGCATGATGCTGATTAAGAGGGAAAATTGCGGTTACGGCGGCGTTTTGCGGTCAGCCGCGATTATAAACGGTTCCATGTTCAACCCGACCTGTGTAAGCGCGGGTGATGGGGAGCAATCAATGATGATGCGCCGCCTGCTGCTGACTGTTATGTCAGTGCTGTTGATGTGCACCACCGCCCTTGCCGGCGCCCGCACGCTGACCGTCGAGGCCGTGGTCAGTCCGGCATGGGTCGAACATGCAGGCGGAGGCCGTGAACCGCTGGTGCCGGGCACGGAGTTGCGCAACGGCGACCGCGTGCTGACGGGCAGCGGCGCGCGCGCCCTGCTGCGCATGGCTGAAGGCAGCGCGATCAAACTCGGCGAAAACGCCAGCCTCGGCGTCGACCGCCTGGCCGACAAGGGTATTGCTGCCAGCCGCATTGTCAGCGGCGTGCTCGACGTGGCGCAGGGCGCTTTCCGTTTTACGACGCGGGTATCCGGCGCGCCGTGCGCCAGCCGTGACCTGAATATCCGCATTGCCACTGTCACCGCCGGCATCCGCGGCACCGATCTTTGGGGTAAATCATCAACCGAGTGTGACGTAGTGTGCCTGATCGAAGGCCGCATCTTTGTCCAGCATCAGGATCAGGCGTTCACGATGCAGGATCCCTTGTCGCTTTTCATCGCCGGCCGCGACGGCAAGCGCCAGCCGTCGCGGCGGTACCCATCGCGTGGCGCTGGCTGCCGTGGCGGACGAAAGCGCGGCTGCGACACTGGCCGGCAAATTGCGCGCCGAAGGTTATCCGGCGTGCGTGCGCGCCTATCGGGCCGATGGCGGCCTGCGTTATGCCGTGGATATCATCGGCCTCGGCAGCGCGGAGGATGCTGCGCATATGGCGGCTGCCTTGCGCAGGGCCGGTTATTCCATACAAAGTTGAGCCCAAAGCTGAGCAGAAGGCCGAGGGTGCTCCCGTATAATGCAGATCATTCAATCTGCATCATCCGATGATTCCCGCCACGTCGTCTCCGACCCCCACTATCCCCGCTGCTCCTGCGTTCCTCTCCGGCCTCAACGATGAACAACTCGAAGCCGTCACGCTGCCGCACCAGTCTGCGCTGATTCTCGCCGGCGCCGGCAGCGGCAAGACCCGCGTACTGACCACACGCATGGCCTGGCTGATCCAGACCAGCCAGATCAGTCCGATGAGCCTGCTTGCCGTGACTTTTACCAACAAGGCGGCGAAGGAAATGATGACCCGGTTGACGGCGATGCTGCCGATCAACACCCGCGGCATGTGGGTGGGCACCTTCCACGGCCTGTGCAACCGCATGCTGCGCGCGCATTACCGCGAAGCCGGTCTGCCGCAAATGTTCCAGATTCTTGATACCCAGGATCAACTCGCGCTGTTGAAACGCCTGATGCGGGCGCTGAACATTGACGAGGAGCGTTATCCGCCACGCCAGGTGCAGTGGTTCATCGCGGCGCAGAAGGAAGAGGGCAAACGCGCCGACAAGGTCGAGCCGTACGACGATTTTTCGCGGCGCATGGTGGATGTCTACGCCGAATACGACCGTCAGTGCCAGCGCGAAGGCGTGGTCGATTTTGCCGAGCTGCTGCTGCGCTCGTATGAGTTGCTGGCGCGCAACGACCATCTGCGTGAACACTATGCCGGCCGTTTCCGCCACATCCTGGTCGATGAGTTCCAGGACACCAATCGTCTGCAGTACCGCTGGCTGCAATTGCTGGCCGGGCAGCACAACGCGATATTCGCTGTCGGTGACGACGACCAGTCCATCTACGGCTGGCGCGGCGCATCGACGGCGAACATGCAGGACCTGCAACGCGATTTCCATGTCGAAAAAGTCATCAAGCTCGAGCAGAACTACCGCTCGCACGGCAACATCCTCGACGCTGCCAATGCGCTGATCGGGCATAACCGCAAGCGCCTCGGCAAAAGCCTGTGGACGGCAGAGGCCAAGGGCGAACCGCTGCGTGTGTTCGAGGCCGCCACCGATTACGAGGAAGCGGCTTACGTCGTCGATGAAGTGCGCAGCCTGCGCGCTGAGGGTGCGGCACTGGCTGACATCGCCGTGCTGTACCGTTCCAACGCGCAGTCACGGGTCATCGAACATGCCCTGTTCACCGCGGGCATGCCATACCGGGTGTATGGCGGGCTGCGCTTTTTCGAACGCCAGGAAATCAAACATTCGCTGGCTTACCTGCGGCTGGTCGCCAATCAGGAAGACGACGGCGCGCTGCTGCGCATCATTAATTTCCCGACGCGCGGCATCGGCAACCGCAGCCTCGAGCAATTGCAGGGCATGGCCAAAGAAGCGGGCATGAGTCTGTGGGCAGCAGCCTGCGCCAACACGCTGTCAGGCAAGGCCGCGACGAGCATCGCCGCTTTTGTGAAATTGATTGAGGGGATGCGCAGCGCCACCGCCGGCCTGCCCTTGCCGGAAGTGATTGGTCATGTCGTCGAACACAGCGGGCTGAAAGCGCATTACCGCAACGAGAAAGAAGGCGCGGATCGCATTGAGAATCTGGATGAATTGATCAATGCCGCCGCGGTATTTGTCGATGAACGCGCGACCTGGTTGCCGGCGGAAGGCGCGCCCGTAGAAGAAGAGATGGATGAATTGACCGCCTTCCTGGCGCATGCCGCGCTGGAAGCCGGCGAACACCAGGCGCTGGCCGGCGCCGATGCGCTGCAATTGATGACCGTACATTCGGCGAAGGGCCTGGAATTCCACGCGGTGTTTGTCACCGGTCTGGAAGAAGGTCTGTTCCCGCACGAAAACAGCATGACCGAGGCTGACGGCGTCGAAGAAGAACGCCGGCTGATGTATGTCGCGCTGACGCGGGCGCGGCGCAGGCTTTATTTATTGCTGGCGCAAAGCCGCATGTTGCACGGCCAGACCCGTTACAACGTGCCGTCGCGATTTTTCCAGGAATTGCCGGAGGCGCTGCTGCAACGGGTGAACCACGTACGGCAGGCGTCGACTTCCCATTCCGCTTATGCGCGCCAGCTGTCGCCGTCCTACGGTCCGGCGCGCGCCGGTAGCCGCGGTGCTGGCACTGCCCTGTCGATGCCATCGCGCGATTCGCCGTGGCGCATCGGCCAGGCGGTGACTCATGCCAAGTTCGGCGCCGGCGTGATCGTTAATGCCGAAGGCGGCGGCAACGATGCGCGGGTGCAGGTGAATTTCCGCGACTCTGGCCTTAAATGGCTGATGCTCGAGTACGCCAAACTGACCGCGGTTTAAAAACCCAATAGAATCAGATATTTAAATTGGTTTCAGGGGCTGGGCATATCCACTGTTGCAGACGGTACTGCCGCTGCGACCGGGAAGATGTCCTTGTAACTCGCGTAGATCGAACACACCAGCACCGGCAACAACACGATCAATCCGAGCATCAGCGGGATCGATGCAATCAAACCCAGCACCAGCGTCGCCACGCCATACACCAGCAGCGGCATGGTGTTGCGCCAGGAGGCGGCGAGCGACAGTTTCATCGCCTCGACCGGCGGCATGTTGTGGAACACGATCAGCGGCGGCGCGAACCACACCGCCATCAATATCGGGATGAATACCGCCATGCCCACGGCCATGCCGAGCAGCAGGCCACGCAGCGCCGTGCGCAGGGTTTCGATGTCGGTACCGGCTTTGCCCAGCAATGCCGGCAGCGCGGCGCCGCCGGCGACGCCGAATACGATGCCGACCGCGACGATGTTGCCGACCAGATAAATGCCGCCGACGGTGATCAACGGACTGGCGTGGGTTTTGAACGCGGCGAACAACTGGCTGAACTCGGGTTCGCCGTCTTCATCGGTGGTGCGGCAGGCCAGCATCAACCCGGCGAAAAAGACCGGCGACACCAGGTGGATCACCAGTGGCCCGATCAGCGGCATGATCAGGGACACCAGCCAAATCACCACCAAGACCATGACCAGCGTAATCCAGGTCAGAGGTTGTTTGCGGAAAATCCGGAAACCTTCAACCATCCATTCCCAGCCCCGGCCGGCGGCTACGGTGCGTATTTCCATGGTGCTTTCTCCCCGATTTTCCTTGGGACCGCGATTATAGGCGCGGCCCTTGGTGTTATTAATTCAGCCCGTCAATACCGGTAGCAGGTCTTCATCGCGGATGCGCAGTTCGAGGATGCGGCGGAAATGGCCAGGATCCTTGGCGTGGGTCAGCTCGCCGGCGCGCGGCAGATGAAAATCGTAAAGCCGCGATACCCAGAAGCGGAGTGCTGCGGCGCGCAGCATCACCGGCCAGGCGCCGCGTTCGACGGCGGTGTACGGGCGCACAGCGGCATAGGCATCGAGCAGCGCGCGCGCTCGGCTGAAATCCTGCGTGCCGTCCGCATGAATGCACCAGTCGTTGACGGTGATCGCGATGTCGTAGAGCAACACGTCGGTGCAGGCAAAATAAAAATCGATGACGCCGGCGACGCGGTCGCCGCTAAACAGCACGTTGTCGCGGAACAGGTCGGCATGGATCGCGCCCCGCGGCAGATCCGAAAAACGATACTGAGACTGGAACCGCACTTCGTCCTGCAGCAACGCGGCTTCGGTCGCCGGCAGGAAGGGCATGACAGCGGGCAGCACCCCGGTCCACCATCTCGGCCCGCGCGGATTATCCATGGTGGTCGGGTACGATTCACCGGCCAGGTGCAGGCGCGCCAGCACGGTGCCGACCGCAGAGCATTGCGCAGCCGTCGGCGCGGCTACATCGCTGCCGTCAAGGCGGGCGACCAGCGCAGCGGGTTTGCCCTTGAGTGTGCCGAGATAACTGCCGGCGCGGTTGGCCAGCGGATGCGCGCTGGGCACGCCGCGTTCGGCGAGGTGCGCCATCAGGTTCAGGTAGAACGGCAGTTCCTGCGCGGTCAGCTTTTCGAACAGCGTCAGCACGTAACGGCCGGTGCTGGTGGTGACGAAATAGTTGGTGTTTTCGATGCCCGCGGCAATGCCGTGCAATTCGCGCAGTTCGCCGACGGCGTAATCCTGCAGCCAGTGCTGCAGGTCTTCAGGGCTTACCGTGGTGAAAACGGACATTGCTTAGTGGTGACTGGTAAATGGTAATTGGTGACTGGTGAACCCTCTTGGGGATGCTCGCGAATTGCCAATTACCATTTACCAGCCACCAATTACCAGGAATGAATCACCCACATCGGTGGCCGGGTGCCGCTGTCACGGCTTTCCTGGCGCGCGAATTTGCCGTCGCCGCGTTCGTCGATCAGGTAATACGGCCGTCCTCCCGGCGGAGTGACCTTCATCATGTAGAGCTTGCCGGCAATGCGGTATTCCTCGACGGTGTCTTCACCGCGTTTACGGATCGTCACCTGCGGCTCTGCCGCCGGGTCGAGCTCAAAGCCGGGCGGCGGCGGGGGCGGTTCCGGGATCGGTTGCGCGGTAGATTTATTCTGGGGAGGCGCATTTTGTGCAACCGCATTTTGCGCGATCACAGGCGGCGCGATGGCGACGGCCATCGCAAGAAGAAACAGGGTCAGTGCATGTCGCATGTCGGGGGCTCCAGTGTTTTCCATTATCCGGCTTTCGCTGGTGTTTTGAAAGGCGGTGCGGCCTGGGGAGCGCGCGAATTTTGCAATAACTCTGCGATAATCCGGCCCATAAGCGGTGACTACAGAGCTTGCCGCGCTGACTCACCCGGATCCCGCATGAAAACCCTGCTCCTCGTTGACGGATCGTCCTATCTGTACCGCGCGTTTCATGCCATTCGCGACCTGAGCAACAGCCGCGGCGAACCCACCAATGCCATCTACGGCGTGCTTAACATGCTGCGCCGGCTGCACAAGGATGTGCCGGCGGAATACAGCGCCTGCATATTCGATGCCAAGGGCAAAACCTTCCGCGATGATCTCTACGCCGAGTACAAGGCCAATCGTCCTGCCATGCCCGATGAGCTGGCGTCGCAGATCGGTCCGCTGAAGGAGGCGATTGTCGCGATGGGCTGGCCGCTGCTGGAAATCGGCGGTGTCGAGGCCGATGACGTGATCGGCACACTGGCGCGGCAGGCCGAGCAGGCGGGTCTGCGCGTGGTGATTTCCACCGGCGACAAGGACATCACACAGCTGGTATCGGCGCAGATCACGCTGGTCAACACCATGTCCAACGAAATCCTCGATATCAATGGCGTCGAGAAAAAATTCGGCGTGCCGCCGGAACGCATCATCGATTACCTGACGCTGATCGGTGACAGCGTGGACAACGTGCCGGGTGTGCCCAAGGTCGGGCCGAAAACCGCGGTGAAATGGCTGACGCAGTACGGCACGCTGGACAACATCGTCAAAAACGCGCCCGACATCAGTGGTGCGGTTGGGGAAAATCTGCGTCAGTCGCTGGACTGGCTGCCGCAGGCGCGCGCGCTGCTCACCATCAAGTGCGATGTCGAATTGCCGCTGCAAATACCGGATCTGGCGCCGCAGCCGCAGGATCCGGCAAAACTCGCTGAGTTGTACGACCGTTTTGAATTCAAGACCTGGCGGCGCGAACTGCAGGAGGCAGGATTGGGGATTGAGGATCGAGGGGGCGCGCCGGAGTCGCAGCCGATTTCGGTGCCCAGTGCGCCGGCTGCGCCGCAGTATGAGCGGCACTATGAAACCGTAACGACGATGGAGGCTCTGCAAAAATGGCTTGCGCGCATCGAAGCCGCAGTGCTGACTGCAGTGGATACCGAAACCACCAGCCTGGATTCGATGGCGGCGGAACTGGTGGGAATCTCCCTGTCGGTAGAGCCGGGCCATGCTGCGTACATTCCCGTCGGGCATATTTATGCCGGCGCACCGGAGCAGTTGTCCCGTGATGTCGTGCTAACCACATTGAAACCCTGGCTGGAAAATCCGCAGCGCGCAAAACTCGGTCAGCACATCAAATATGACATGCACGTGTTCGCCAATTACGGTGTGCAGCTTGCGGGCGTGCTGCACGACACATTGCTCGAATCCTATGTGCTGGAAAGCCATCAGCGGCATGACATGGATTCCATGGCCCTTAGAATTTTATCAATAAAAACAATTAGTTATGATGAGGTTACGGGTAAGGGTGCGAAACGCATCGGTTTTGAGCAGGTCTCTGTTGAGCAGGCGGGTGAATATGCCGCCGAAGACGCGGACATCACGCTGCAACTACATCAGGCGCTGCATCCGCGCATCGCCGTCGATCAGAAACTGAACCATATCTATGCCGGCATCGAAATGCCGGCGATGTCGGTGTTGTATGCGATGGAACGCAACGGTGTGCTGATCGACGGCAAACTGCTGGCGGAACTGTCGGCCGAATTCGGCACCAAGATGATCGACATCGAAAAACGCGCGCATGAACAGGCCGGGCAGCCGTTCAACCTCAGTTCGCCGAAACAGATCCAGGAAATCCTGTTCGACAAGCAGGGCCTGAAACCGGTGAAAAAAACGCCCGGCGGCGCGCCGTCCACCGATGAGGAATCGCTGGCAGAACTGGCGCTCGACCATCCACTACCGAAACTGATCCTCGAATACCGCGGCCTGGCCAAGCTCAAATCGACCTACACCGACAAACTGCCGGTGATGGTCAACCGCAATACCGGTCGCGTGCACACCAGTTACGGCCAGACCACGGCGGTGACCGGGCGGCTGGCGAGCACCGATCCCAATCTGCAGAACATTCCCATCCGCACCGCGGAAGGACGGCGTATCCGCGAGGCGTTTATTGCGCCGCCAGGCTCAAAGATCGTGTCGGCCGACTATTCCCAGATTGAATTGCGCATCATGGCGCACATCTCACGCGATGAAAGCCTGCTGAAGGCGTTCGCTGCGGGGGAGGATATCCATCGCGCGACCGCCGCTGAAATTTTCAGCCTCACGCCGCAGACCGTGGATAACGAGCAGCGGCGTTACGCCAAAGTCATCAACTTCGGGCTGATCTACGGCATGTCGGCGTTCGGCCTCGCACGCCAGCTTGATATCGAACGCTCCGCCGCGCAGCAGTACATGGACCGTTATTTCCTGCGTTATCCGGGTGTTGCCGAATACATGCGCGTGACCCGGGAACAGGCGCGGGAGCAGGGTTATGTCGAAACCGTGTTCGGCCGCCGGCTGTGGTTGCCGGAAATCCGCGGCAGCAACGCCGCGCGCCGTCAGGGCGCGGAACGCGCGGCGATCAATGCACCGATGCAGGGCACGGCGGCTGACCTCATCAAGCTGGCGATGACCGCCGTGCAGCACTGGCTGGTGGCAGAAAAACTGGGTTCAAAATTGATCATGCAGGTGCACGACGAACTGGTGCTGGAAGTACCCGATGCCGAACTCGACACCATCAAGACGGGGCTCGCGCGGCTGATGGCCGGTGTCGCGCAACTGGCGGTGCCGCTGCTGGTGGAAATCGGCGACGGTCCGAACTGGGATAAGGCACATTGAAGCGGGCTCATTAAAGCGGGCGCACTGAGAGACGACTAGATTCGGACGATCGTGGTCACCTGCTGCGCGAGCAGTTCGTTCCAGCCGAGGCACGACAGCACCTTGACGATGATTTCGTCTTCGGTGGTGGTTTCGTTGAGGGTGCTGCCGGCCTTAAAAGGGGAATAAATCTGTTTGATTGCCCCGACAAACCCGTCCAGGTCCGTGTCGGCGACTTCTTTCCAGGCCGGTACATCGCGGATACCGACCGTCAGGAAATTGTGCGTGTACAGTTGGCCGATCATGACGGGCGGTTTTCCGCAGCCGGGTTGAAGTCGCGCAGCAGGGTGATGCCGCCCCGGTTGCGGGCTTTTTTGTAGTAGCGCTCGTCAGCGGTGATCAGGGTGCAGTGAGGCAAATCCAGGGCCACAGCATGATAAAGCGTGTCGAAAAGGTGCTGATTCAGCGAAACTGCGAGATCAATGGCTGTGGCATAGATTTTCGGGGTTGCCATGATCGGGATGCGCATCGTGCAGAGATCCTCGATATCCTGGTGTGCCGTGGCCGGGGCAAGCCGGCTCAGTACCGCGGCGACCTCGGCCAGCCAATGCGGTGGTTCGCGCAGGACAACGGCCCTCGATCTCACCATCTCCAGCAACATCAAGGCGCGGTCCTGGTCCTGCTCGGCCGCACTTGACGGCAGGAACCACTTGATCGCGACGTTGGCGTCGGCGACGACGTGGATCACGGGCGACCGGCGATGCGGGCTGCGCGAATCTGGCGATCGGTAACGGGTTTCTGGCTGCGGCGGCGGCGCAAAATGGAGTCGATGGCGTGTTCCCGCTGTTTTTGCAGGCGCCGCTCCTCAACCGCCTGCATCATCAGGCGGGCGATGACACCGCTTTTGTTTTCGCGGGCAAAGACCCGGTTGAATTCGGCCTTGACTTCATCCGGCACGCTGAAATTGACGGTCGCCATCGCGGCATCCTTGTTGAAAATTTCAACAAGGATGCCGCGTCGTCAAAGAGATGTCAATTCGTTGATCTAGCGCAACGCGCCGAACACTTTTTTGACGATGTTGCTGCTGGCGCCCACCGGATCGGTGCGGAAGGATTTTTCCTGCTCGGCGATCATCAAGTACAGGCCGTCGAGTGCCTTGCGCGTGACATAGGTTTCGATCGATGCATCATCCTGTTTGACCACGCCCAGTTTCACGCCCTGGCCGGCAAGGTTGTTGTACTGCTGGGCAAGGCCGACGCGGTCGGTGGCTTTTTTGACAATGGGCAGGAAACGCTGGGTCAACTGGGCCTGGGTAGTGCGCTTGAAATATTCGGTGGCGGCAGTGTCGCCACCGGTGAGTATGCCCTTCGCGTCCTGCACCGACATTTTTTTGACGGCGTCGGTCAGCAGTTGTCTGGCTTCGGGGGCCGCGGCTTCGGCGGCGCGGTTCATCGACAGCACCAGTTCATCAGCCTGTTTTTTCATGCCCATCATGCGCATCGCGCCTTCGACCTTCTGCAGACTGGGCGGCAGTGGAATTTTGACCTTGGCATTGCCGAAATAGCCGTTTTCCGCGCCCAGGATTTTTACCGCGGCTGCGGAACCATCCGTCAATGCCTGTTTCAAACCGCTGCTGGCGTCGGCATTGCTGATGTCGGCAATGCCCGCGATGGCCGGCGGGGTGGTGACCAAAGTGAGGACCGAAGTGATGACAGTAGTGATGACAACGGCCAGCAGAACTCCGAGAATACGCATCTTGTTCATGGTTAGGGCTCCTTGCCAGGTTTGCGCATGTTGAAATCCAGAAACCTCATTCTAGTCTTCGTGGTTGCCGCTGCGGTAGCCTTTGCCGCGTTCGCCATCTGGAGCGCCAAGCCGGCGGCACCGCTGGTCACCTTCGTTTCGCTTCAGGGCGAAAAAATTACTACCACCGATTTGCGCGGCAAGGTGGTGCTGGTCAATTTCTGGGCCACCGATTGCGCCACTTGTATCAAGGAAATGCCCGACATCGTGGCTACGTATAACAAATATCAGGCGCAGGGCTTTGAAATCATTGCGGTGGCGATGAAACACGACCCGCCCAATTACGTGTTGAATTACACCGAGAAAAACAAATTACCGTTCAAGGTGGCGCTGGATCCCATGGGCACCCTCGCCAAAGCGTTCGGTGAAGTGAAGCTGACACCGACGACCTTCATCATCGACAAACAGGGCCGGCTGGTGATGCGCATTCTCGGCGAACCGGATTTCGCCAAGCTGCACATGTTGCTGGAGGAAAAGCTTAAAGAACTTTAGCCACAGGGTTCACAGAGAAGAACAAAACCTGAAAGCCGTTTCAGGAATCGCTGCGCGGTGGCGATCCGGAGTTTCCTCTGTGAACTCTGTGTCCTCTGTGGCTGATTTTGACTTCAGACCACACCCGCGTCGTGTGCCTGCTGGTCGGCGTGGTACGAGGAGCGCACCAGCGGTCCGCTGGCCGCATGGTTGAAACCCATGCGTTGCGCTTCCGCGGCATACATGTCAAAAATCGCCGGTTCGACGTAACGCAGCACCGGCAGGTGGTGCGCCGACGGTTGCAGGTACTGGCCGATGGTCAGCATGTCGACGTTGTGCGCACGCAAATCACGCATGACTTCAAGAATTTCTTCGTCGGT
>JAYUYQ010000118.1:0-14730 GCA_043752435.1 Betaproteobacteria bacterium | reverse complement strand
CACGGTGCGCCGTGGCCGGCACCGGTGGCGCTGATTTCCGGCGGCGAATGCACGGTCACCGTACGCGGTCAGGGCCGCGGCGGCCGCTGCGCCGAATTCCTGCTGTCACTGGCGATTGATCTCAATGGTGCAGCGGGCATTCATGCGCTGGCCTGCGATACCGACGGCATCGACGGCTCCGAAGACAATGCGGGCGCCGTGCTGACGCCGGATGTCTTGCAGCGCGCAGCAGGTAAAAAACTTCATGCTGCGACTCTGCTGGACGAGAACGACGCTTATCGCTTTTTTGAAGCTACCGGCGACCTCGTGATTACCGGCCCCACGCGTACTAACGTCAATGATTACCGCGTGATACTGGTCGCTTAAGCCGGTAAAATAACGTAACTAATTGATTTTAAACAACTATCATACACCTCTACTGGGAGTACATAATAAAAAAGCCGGGCGAAACCCGGCTTTTTTATTGTTTGCGCGAGGCGCGGATCAGGCTGCAACCGGCTTGGCTTCGCTCTCCGCCACTTCCGGACGATCCATCAATTCGACATAGGCCATCGGCGCATTGTCGCCCTTGCGGAAACCGAACTTCAGGATGCGCAGGTAACCGCCGTTGCGCTTGGCAAAACGCGGGCCCAGCAAATCAAACAGCTTGACCACGTTCTCGCGATCACGCAGACGATCAAACGCCAGGCGGCGATTCGCCAACGTGGGTTTTTTGCCCAGAGTGATGATCGGCTCCACGACCCGCCGCAATTCCTTGGCTTTGGGCAACGTGGTTTTGATCGCTTCATGGCGCAACAGTGAGTTGGCCATGTTGCGCAGCATCGCCAGGCGATGGCTGCTGGTGCGATTGAGTTTTCGTAAACCGTGACGATGACGCATGATGCCCTCTTAAATCTTTTCCAGGCCGGCAGGCGGCCAGTTTTCCAGCTTCATACCCAGCGTCAGGCCGCGGGATGCCAGCACTTCCTTGATTTCGTTCAGAGACTTGCGACCCAGATTGGGCGTCTTCAGCAATTCAGTCTCTGTCCGCTGGATCAGGTCGCCAATGTAGTAGATATTTTCGGCTTTCAGGCAGTTGGCCGAACGAACAGTCAGCTCCAGATCATCCACCGGACGCAACAGCACCGGATCGATTTGGGTGGCTTTTTTCTCTTCAATCAGCGTCGGGGTGCCTTTAAGGTCAGCAAATACCGACAACTGCTCCACCAACACACGAGCTGCATAACGCACCGCTTCCTCGGGGTCGATCGCACCGTTGGTCTCTATGTCGATCACCAGCTTGTCAAGATCCGTGCGCTGTTCGACACGCGCCGACTCCACCGCGTAACTGACGCGGCGCACCGGGCCGTAGGAAGCATCGAGCATCAAGCCGCCGACGCTGCGCGTGTCATCGACTCCGCGACGCGTCACAGCAGCAACGTAACCGCGGCCTTTTTCGACCTTGATCTGCACGTCCAGCTTGCCGCCGGCGGTCAGATGGGCAATCACGTGATCCGGGTTGACGATTTCAACGTCATGCATCGGCTCGATATCCGCGGCCGTGACCACGCCTTCGCCTGATTTTTTCAGGATCAGAATGGCTTCGTCGCGGTTATGCAGACGCAGCACGATGCCCTTCAGGTTGAGCAGGATGTCGACCACATCTTCCTGCACACCGTCTATCGTGGAATATTCGTGCAAAACACCGGCGATCTTGACTTCGGTTGCCGCGTAGCCGGGCATCGAGGACAACAGGGTGCGACGCAGCGCATTGCCGAGCGTATGGCCGTAACCACGCTCGAACGGCTCCATGGTGACCTTCGCATGGAACGGGGAGACACCCTGCACGTCGATGATCCGAGGCTTGAGGAAGGCGCTGCTGGACATGGCTTGACTACCTCTCGGGGATTATTTCGAGTACAGCTCGACGATGAGCGACTCATTGATGGTGGAAGGCAATTCGGAGCGCTGCGGCCGTGCCTTGAAGGTGCCTTTCAGCGCCTTCGAGTCGACCTCTACCCACTCCGGAAACCCGCGTGATTCGGCTGCTTCGGCGGCGCCCTTGATGCGCAGCTGGGCCTTGGCCGCCTGCGCCACTTCGACGACGTCACCTGGACGGCATTGATACGATGGAATGTTCACGCGTTTGCCGTTGACCAGGATGCCATTGTGGCGCACCACTTGGCGAGCTTCGGTGCGCGATGCGCCAAAACCCATCCGGTACGTCACTGTATCAAGACGGCTTTCCAGACCCTGCAGCAATGCTTCGCCGGTCACGCCCTTGCTCGCCACCGCTTCCTTGTAGGTTTTGCGGAACTGGCGCTCGAGGATGCCGTAAATACGACGTACCTTTTGCTTGGCGCGGAGCTGCACGCCATAACCCGACAGGCGGGTGCTTTTCTGACCGTGCTGACCCGGCGGATAGTTACGGCGCTCAATGGCGCACTTGTCGGTGAAACACTTCTCCCCCTTGAGGAAGAGTTTTTCACCTTCGCGACGGCATTGCCGGCATTTTGCATCGAGATTCCTGGCCACTGTGGGATCTCCTTAGATTCGACGTTTCTTGGGCGGACGGCAGCCGTTATGCGGCACGGGCGTCACGTCCGAGATACTGGTGATTTTAAAACCGACTGCGTTCAGTGCGCGCACCGCGGACTCACGGCCGGGCCCCGGTCCCTTGATCAGGACTTCGATGTTTTTCACACCGCATTCCTGGGCAAGGCGCCCGGCTTTTTCCGCAGCAATCTGTGCCGCAAACGGGGTCGATTTGCGCGAACCCTTAAAGCCGTTGCTGCCCGAAGTTGCCCAGGCCAGTGCGTTGCCCTGACGGTCAGTAATGGTAACGATGGTGTTGTTGAAGGACGCGTGCACGTGCGCCACGCCTTCCGCCACGTTTTTCTTGACCTTCTTGCGAACCCTGGTGCTTGCCTTAGCCATATATAGTTACTCTCAGTTACGCAGCGGTCGGCCGCTGGATTTTTACTGCTGCCTTGCGCGGGCCCTTGCGCGTACGCGCATTGGTGCGAGTGCGCTGGCCACGCATCGGCAGTCCGGCACGATGACGCTTGCCGCGCCAGGTGCCGAGATCCATCAGCCGCTTGATGTTCATGGAAATCTCGCGGCGCAGATCGCCTTCAGTCGTGACTTTCGCCACCTGCTCGCGCAATTTGTCCATGTCCGAGTCGGACAGATCCTTCATCTTGGTCGCGGTATTGACCCCGGCCGCAGCGCAAATCGCACGAGCACGGCTACGGCCTACGCCGAAGATTGCCGTCAGCGCGACTTCAGCGTGCTGATGATTTGGTATGTTGACACCACCTATGCGGGCCATCTGTTACCCCACCAATGTAAAACTCAAAATTATAACTTTTGACAGGTTCATATTCAACGAACCGGTCAACCCTGACGCTGCTTGTGCCGCGGATCCTTCTTGCAGATCACGCGAACCACGCCGTTACGCTTAACGACCTTGCAGTCGCGACACATGCGTTTTACTGATGCCTGCACTTTCATGTCATACCTCTTTCGCTTGCCGCCTATTTCGCCCGGAAAGTGATCCGCCCCTTGGTCAGATCATAGGGCGTCAATTCCACCGTCACCTTATCCCCGGGCAGAATGCGAATGTAATGCATGCGCATTTTTCCCGAGATATGGCCCAACACAACATGACCATTCTCCAACTTCACCCGAAACGTTGCATTGGGAAGATTTTCAACCACCTCCCCTTGCATCTCTATGGTGTCTTCTTTAGACATTACCGCGTCGGGAACACACCGCCTTTGAAGTTTGCCTTCTTCAACAGACTTTCATACTGATGAGACATCACATAAGCCTGCACCTGAGCCATGAAATCCAGGGTTACCACCACAATGATCAGCAGTGAAGTGCCGCCAAAATAAAACGGCACATTCTTCCAAACGATCAGCAGCTCAGGCACCAGGCAGACCAAGGTCACATACAGCGCTCCTGCCAGGGTCAGACGCATCGTGACCTTTTCAACGTAACGCGCAGTCTGGTCGCCAGGCCGTATCCCTGGTACGAACGCACCGCTTTTCTTCAGGTTCTCTGCCGTCTCCTTCGGGTTGAACACCAACGCCGTATAAAAGAAACAGAAAAATATGATCGCAGCAGCATAAAACAGCGTGTAAACCGGTTGCCCCGGATGCAGCACAGCGGCAACGTTTTTCAGCCAGACCATGCCCTCGTTTTCACCCAGCCAGCCGGCGATAGTGCCCGGAAACAGGATGATGCTCGACGCAAAAATCGGCGGAATCACGCCCGACATGTTCAGCTTCAGCGGCAGATGCGACGACTGCCCGCCATAAACCTTACGTCCGACCTGTCGCTTGGCGTAATTCACCAGAATCTTGCGCTGACCTTTTTCGACAAAACACACAAACGCCGTTACCGCGATCACCAGCGCGAAGATGAACAATACGAACGGGATCGAGAACGCTCCAGTCCTTGCCAATTCCAGCGTGCCAGCGACAGCCTGCGGGAACCCGGCTGCAATTCCGGCAAAAATCAGCAGCGAAATGCCGTTGCCGATACCGCGCTCGGTAATCTGTTCACCCAACCACATCAGGAACATCGTGCCGCTCACCAAAGTGATCATCGCCGTCAGCCGGAACATCAGTCCGGGATCAACCGCGACCTTTTGCTGCTCAAATGCAATCGCAATCGCCAGGCCCTGCACAATGGCCAGCGCTGCGGTGCCATACCGCGTGTATTGCGTAATCTTGCGCCGCCCCGATTCACCCTCTTTTTTCAGGGCTTCAAGGGTCGGTGACACCACGGTCATCAACTGCATGATGATCGACGCTGATATATACGGCATGATACCCAGCGTAAAAATCGAGAAGCGCGACAGCGCACCACCCGAGAACATGTTGAACATGTCGAGAATGCCGCCGCGCTGCGACTTGAACAGCTCGGCCAGCTGGAGCTGATCGATACCGGGCACGGGAATATACGACCCGATGCGGAACACGATCAGCGCACCCACGAGGAACAGCAGGCGACGCTTCAAATCACCAAACTTGCCCGAACCCGACAGTGCGGCACCAACGGCCAACGCTTAGCTCCCGGCCTTTTCGGCAGCAGGCTGATCGACACTTCCACCCGCCTTTTCAATGGCAGCGCGTGCGCCTTTGCTGGCCAGCACGCCCTTGAGTTCAATTTTGCGCTTCAGTTCACCGGCCAGGATTACCTTGGCGCGAATCGCCAACAGGGGAACTGCACCGGCTTTTTTCAATACCGCCAAGTCGATGATATCCACCTTCAGTTTTTGCAGGGTGTCCAGCCGTACTTCAGCTGTGTCACCTGCCGACAGTGAATGAAAACCGCGCTTCGGCAGACGGCGATGAAGCGGCATCTGGCCACCCTCAAAACCGACTTTATGAAAGCCGCCTGCGCGCGCTTTCTGGCCCTTGTGGCCACGCCCGGCTGTTTTGCCCCAGCCGCAACCGATACCACGGCCAACGCGCTTTTTGTTGCGCTTGGACCCGGCCGCCGGCTTGATCTTGTTCAGTTCCATTTAACCCTCGCAGCGAACGAGATAAGACACTTTGTTGATCATTCCACGAATTGCCGGGCTGTCCGTAAGTTCGACCGTGTGGTTAATGCGCCGCAATCCGAGGCCGCGCACCGATGCCCGGTGTTCAGGCCGGGTGCCGATCAGGCTGCGCAGCAGCGTAACCTTGATGGTTTTGCCATCTGTTTTAATTTTCGTCTTGGCCATGGCTTAACCCTGGATTTCTTCGATCGATTTGCCGCGTTTGGCGGCAATTTCGGCGGGAGTGTTCATCGCGGTCAGGCCATTGATCGTTGCGCGCACGATGTTGTAGGGATTGGTTGACCCAATGCACTTGGCCAGGATATTGGCAACACCCATCACCTCCAGCACTGCCCGCACCGGACCGCCAGCGATGATTCCCGTGCCCTCCGAAGCCGGCTGCATGTAAACCCTGGATGCGCCGTGGCGCCCCATGACAGCATGCTGCAGTGTGCCATTTTTCAATTGAACTTTGACCATTTTGTGGCGCGCTTCTTCCATGGCTTTTTGCACAGCGACCGGAACCTCGCGCGCCTTGCCTTTGCCCATGCCGATGCTGCCATCGCCGTCGCCAACGACCGTCAGGGCCGCAAAGCCCATCACGCGGCCGCCTTTGACAACCTTGGTGACGCGATTGATGGCCACCATCTTTTCGCGCAAACCGTCACCACGTTCTTCGCCGCCGGTTTGCATCTTCCCTGCCTGCATTTTTGCCATGGACTGCTCCGTCAGAACTTGAGTCCGGCTTCACGCGCGGCTTCCGCCAGCGCCTTCACCCGACCGTGATATTTATAACCGGAGCGGTCAAATGCAACCTTCTCCACGCCGGCTTGTTTTGCCCGTTCCGCGATGCGTTTGCCGATTGCTGCGGCAGCCGCAGAGCTTCCGCCTTTCGGCACGGCAGAACGCATTTCCTTTTCGGAAGATGATGCGCTGGCCAGCACCGTGGAGCCGCTGGCATCAAAAACCTGCGCATAGATATGTCCGTTGGAACGGTACACGGTAAGCCGCACCGCCTTGAGTTCGGCAATTTTTGCCCGCGTGCTGCGTGCACGCCGGAGACGCTCTGTTTTTTTCTCAACCATGATCTGTCCGCCTACTTCTTCTTCGTTTCTTTGAGCACAATGCGCTCATCGGCATAACGCACACCCTTGCCCTTGTAGGGCTCAGGTGGCCGGTAATTTCGAACATCAGCAGCGACCTGGCCAACCTGTTGCTTGTCTGCGCCCTTAATGATGATTTCGGTCTGCGTCGGGGTTTCCGCCTTGACGCCTTGCGGAAGCTGATGCACCACCGGGTGCGAGAAACCCAATGTCAGGTTGATCTTGTCGCCCTGTGCCTGTGCGCGGTAACCCACGCCGACCAAGGTCAGTTTTCTCTCGAACCCACGACTGACGCCGTGAACCATATTGGCAATCAGTGCGCGCGTCGTACCACTGATGGCATTGGCCTGGCGCGAATTGTCATTGACCTTGATTTCAAGCCGATTTTCGATCTTTTCCACTTTCACGTTCGGCGTAAGCTGCTGCGCCAGCGTGCCAAGGGGGCCTTTGACCGAAATTCGGTCAGCACCGATCGTTACTTCCACTTTTTCCGGCAATTCAACCGGACTTTTTCCGACTCTGGACATGGCTCGCTCTCCGTTACGCCACGATGCAGAGAACTTCCCCGCCGATGCCCATGCCCCGTGCCTTGCGATCGGTCATCACACCCCTGGAGGTGGAAACGATGGCAACACCGAGGCCGTTCATCACGCGCGGAATGTCACGGCTGGGTTTGTAAATGCGCAAGCCGGGACGGCTTACACGTTCTATTTTTTCAATTACCGGCGAGCCGGCATAGTACTTGAGGTTGACCTCGAGCTCGGGCTTGGACGATTCGCCACGCACCGCAAAATCATCGATGTAGCCCTCATCCTTCAGCACCTTGGCAATTGCCACCTTCAGCTTACTTGAAGGCATCGACACCGACTCCTTTTCCGCCTGCTGTGCATTGCGGATACGGGTCAGCATGTCGGAAACTGGATCATTCATGCTCATGCAAAATTCTCCTGCGGCCTGTCTTACCAACTAGCCTTGATTACGCCCGGGATTTCTCCGCGCATTGCAATCTCGCGCAGTTTTCCCCGAGCCAGCCCAAACTTGCGATATACGCCACGCGGGCGACCGGTCAGTGCGCAACGATTGCGCAACCGCACGGGACTCGCGTTCCGCGGCAACTTCTGCAGTTTCAGGCGTGCCTCATAACGATCTTCCGGAGCCAACTTCTGATCGTCGATGAGCGCCTGTAACTCCGCCCGCTTGGCCGCAAATTTCTTTACGGTTATACGGCGTTTTTTGTCGCGGTTTATCAATGCAAGTTTGGACATACGGTTTTCCTCAGTTCCGGAAAGGAAATTTGAAAGCTGAAAGCAACGCCCGGGCTTCTTCGTCGGACTTTGCTGTCGTTGTAATGGTGATGTTCATCCCGCGCAGGGCATCGATTTTGTCGTACTCGATCTCTGGGAAAATGATCTGTTCCTTGATGCCCATGTTGTAGTTGCCACGGCCGTCAAAACTTCGCCCGGAAATACCACGGAAATCGCGGATCCGCGGCATTGCAATGTTGACCAGGCGATCCAGGAACTCGTACATCCGGGCGCCGCGCAGGGTCACTTTGCAGCCTACCGGATAACCTTCACGAATCTTGAAGTTGGCGATGGCCTTGCGCGAATTGGTGACAAGAGGTTTCTGGCCTGCGATCTTGGCCATGTCGCCAACGGCGTTGTCCATGATCTTCTTGTCGGCAACCGCTTCGCCCACACCCATGTTCAGAACGATTTTCTCGATCCGCGGCACTTGCATCGGGCTCTTGTAGGCGAATTTCTCCGTCAATGCCTTGGTGACCGTGTCCTTGTAATACAGGCTCAGTCGGGCCGGGGCAGTCGGACGTGCCGGCTTACCCTGCTTGGGACCAACAGCTGCAGCGGCCTTGGGCGCTTTAGTTTTTTTGGCCGGTGCGGGTGCAGCCTTGACATCCTTCGCCGGCTTTGCTTTTTTTGTGTCTTTATCAGCACTCATACATCAACCACTTCGCCATTGGACTTGAAATACCGAACACGGCGCCCGTCTTCCAGTTGCCTGATGCCGATACGGTCGGCCTTCTTGGTCACAGGATTGAACAAAGCCACATTCGACACGTGAATAGGCATTTCCTTGTCGATGATGCCGCCAGTCTCACCTTTGGCGGGATTCGGCCGCTGGTGTTTCTTAACGCGGTTGATGCCTTCGACGAGCAAATGAGACTCATCAACAATTCGCAATACCGTACCGCGCTTGCTGCGGTCACGGCCGGTAACGACGACGATGTCATCGCCTTTTTTGATCTTGCGCATATGCGTATCCGTCCTCTTACAACACTTCAGGAGCCAGGGACACGATCTTCATGAAGCGTTCGGTCCGCAGTTCGCGTGTCACAGGTCCAAAAATCCGGGTGCCGATGGGCTCCAGTTTCTGGTTCAGCAACACTGCAGCGTTACCGTCAAACTTCAACAACGATCCGTCATTGCGGCGCACGCCTTTGGCGGTACGCACAACTACGGCGTTGTAAACCTCGCCCTTTTTCACGCGACCACGGGGCGCAGCATCCTTGATGCTGACCTTGATCACGTCACCAATGCCGGCGTAACGACGCTTAGAGCCGCCCAGCACCTTAATGCACATGACTGCGCGCGCACCGGTGTTGTCAGCAACGTCCAGTATGGATTGCATCTGAATCATGATTTTTCCTGCTTATTTTCCCCAACTTGGCCACCCTTGCAGCATGGAAGGCCAGTCTTGGAGCCCGTTCGGGCATTAACCGCTAACCGGAGTCGGCGGAGAAATACAGCCAAAAATTATAACGCGTGAATACCTCTCACGCAAGCATTTTTTAGACGCCCCGCGACTTTTCGATGAGTTTGATCACCCGCCAGGCCTTGGTTTTGGCCAGCGGGCGGCACTCCTCAATCAGCACGGTATCGCCTTCTTTGTACTCGTCGTTGGCATCGTGCGCATGGTATTTCTTGGAACGCGTAATGATCTTACCCAGCAGCGGATGCTTGACCCGCCGCTCAACCAAGACCGTAACCGTCTTGTCCATTTTGTCGCTGACTACCTTGCCCGTCAGCGTCCGCTTGTTTGCTTCAGTCATAGTCAACTCTGCCCGTTATGCCTTGGTTCCCAGCACCGTGCGCACGCGCGCGATATCGCGCCGTACTTTGCGCAACTGGCTGGTGTTCGATAACTGCTGTGTTGCCTTCTGCATGCGCAGGGAAAACTGCGCCTTGAGCAAGGACTCGAGTTCCTTGCGCAATTCTTCAGTGCCCTTTGCCTTCAGTTCGCTCACGTTCATGCTCTAGCCCCCTACCAGGCGGTGGACAAAGGTCGTCGCAATCGGCAGCTTAGCCGCTGCGAGGCGGAAAGCTTCCTTGGCAATGACTTCATTCACGCCGTCCATTTCATACAAAACCTTGCCCGGCTGAATCTCGGCAACCCAATACTCCGGATTACCCTTGCCGTTGCCCATACGAACCTCTGCCGGCTTCCGTGAAATCGGCTTGTCCGGAAAAATACGAATCCAGATACGGCCTCCGCGTTTGATATGACGCGTCATCGCACGCCGCGCAGCCTCAATCTGGCGCGCTGTCAGACGACCCCGACCGATGGCCTTCAAACCATATTCGCCAAAACTTACCTTGTTGCCGCGAGTCGCAACGCCGGTATTCCGGCCCTTTTGCTCCTTGCGGTATTTACGCCTGGCTGGCTGTAGCACGTTTTACTCCTGTCTTTGCAGTTGTCGTCCGACGCGGCTTGCGGGCCGGCGCGGGCGCGGGCTCCACTGCCGGTGCTGCCGTCGGGGTGAGCCCCGGATGTTCGTTCTTGCCGATTACTTCACCTTTGAATACCCAGACCTTGACACCAATGATGCCGTAACTGGTCTTGGCTTCAGAGAAACCATAATCGATATCGGCGCGCAGGGTATGCAGCGGCACACGCCCTTCGCGATACCACTCGGTTCGCGCAATTTCAATGCCGTTGAGACGCCCAGCGCTCATGATCTTGATGCCTTGTGCGCCCAGTCGCATTGCGTTGGTAATGGCACGCTTCATCGCACGGCGAAACATGATCCGCTTCTGCAATTGCTGGACGATGGAGTCGGCAATCAGCTGCGCGTCGAGTTCAGGCTTGCGCACTTCCTCGATATTGACGTGCACCGGAACGCCGAGCAATTTCTGCAGATCGCCTTTGAGGCGCTCAATATCTTCGCCTTTTTTGCCGATCACCATGCCGGGACGCGCACTAAATATCGTGATACGAGCGTTTTTTGCCGGGCGCTCAATGATCACGCGGGATACTGCCGCCTGCGACAGTCGCTCCTTCAGATATTCGCGAACCCTGATGTCTTCCAGTAGCATCACCGGGAAATTCTTGTTATTCGCATACCAGCGGGAAGCCCAGTTGCGGTTGAACGCCAGACGAAAACCGATCGGATGAATTTTTTGGCCCATACCTACTTCCTTCCGTCGCCGACGGTGACATAAACATGGCACGTCGGCTTCATGATGCGTACGCCCCGGCCTTTGGCTGCCGATGAAAAGCGCTTCATCACCGGACCCTTTTCCACATAAATACTCGTGATCTTGAGTTCATCGATATCCGCACCGTCGTTGTGCTCGGCATTGGCAATCGCCGACTCCAGAACCTTGCGGATGATCACTGCACCCTTTTTGGGCGAAAAACCCAGGATGTTCAGCGCGTGCTCCACAGTCTTGCCGCGGATCAGATCCGCAACGAGACGCCCTTTTTGCGCCGACAACCTGACGCCTTGCAGTGTAGCTTTGGTATTCATCTCGGTTTACCTTACTTGGCTGCCGGAGTTGGAGAAGCTTTTTTGTCAGCTGGCGCGCCGCCGGCTTTCGAATGCCCCTTGAAGACCCGCGTATGCGCGAACTCGCCCAGCTTGTGTCCGACCATGTTTTCCGTCACATAAACCGGCACGTGCTGCTTGCCGTTATGCACCGCAATCGTCAGTCCGACAAAGTCTGGCAATATTGTTGAACGCCGAGACCAAGTCTTGATCGGCCGCTTGTCCGAACCAGCCCGCGCCGTCTCCACCTTTTGCATCAGGTGATGATCGACAAACGGGCCTTTTTTAATGGAACGTGACATCTCTACCCCTTACGACGTGGCTTTCGCATTGCGGCGACGAATGATCATCCCGCTCGTGCGTTTGTTCTTGCGCGTCTTGTAACCCTTACACATGACGCCCCATGGACTCACCGGTGCCTGAGCAGCCGCAGTCCGGCCTTCACCACCACCGTGCGGATGGTCGATCGGATTCATTGCCACACCGCGCACCGTCGGACGAATGCCCCGCCAGCGCACACGACCAGCCTTGCCGATGGATTCCAGCGAATGCTCTTCGTTGCCAACTTCGCCGATGGTAGCGCGGCAGTTGACGTGCACTTTTCGGATCTCGCCGGAGCGCAACCGCAACTGGGCATATTCGCCTTCACGCGCCAACAGCTGCGCCGAGGTACCTGCCGCACGCGCAAGCTGGGCGCCCTTACCGGGTAGCATCTCGATACAGCAAATGGTGGTGCCGACCGGGATGTTCCTGAGCGGTAGTGCATTGCCCGATTTGATCGGCGCTTCGGCACCGGAAACCAACTGCGTTCCAGCGATGACGCCGCGGGTGGCAATGACATAGCGGCGCTCACCGTCGGCATAACACAGGAGCGCAAGGTGAGCGCTGCGGTTCGGATCGTATTCAATCCGCTCCACTTTGGCCTGGATGCCATCTTTGTCGCGTTTGAAATCGACCATGCGGTAATGCTGCTTGTGCCCACCACCTTGGTGGCGCATGGTGATGCGGCCGTGCACGTTGCGTCCGGATTTCTTGGATTGCCGCTCGACCAAATTGGCAACCGGTTTGCCCTTGTGCAGGCCCGGGGTAACAACCTTGACCAGACCGCGACGGCCTGGAGAAGTCGGTTTGACTTTGATCAGCATTACTTCACCTCCCCTTCAGCAAAGGTGATTTCCTGGCCCGCCTTGAGGCAGACATAGGCTTTTTTCCATGAACTGCGACGGCCGGTAAACTTGCCGAAGCGCTTTTCCTTGCCGCGAACATTGACGATGCGGACGTTCTGCACTTCGAGTTTCTCGTCCTTTTTGCTCAACATCGTTTCAACCGCAGCCTTGATTTCCGGCTTGGTCGCGTCGCGCACAACCCGGAAAACCACCTGATTGTGCTTTTCGCCGACGAACGTGCTTTTCTCCGATATCACAGGGGCGAGCAGGATCTGCGCCAGACGTTCCGTATTGAATGCGCTCATGCCAGCAACTCCTCTATCTTGCTTACCGCGCCTTTGGTCATTAGCACCTTGCCGTAACGGATCAAGCTGACCGGGTCAGCATGGCCGACATCGACAATCATGACGTGGGGCAGATTACGAGACGACAATTGCAGGTTCTCGTCAAGATTGTCGGTAATGATCAGCACGTCATCCATGCCCATGCCCTGAAGTTTCTGGGCAAGCAGCTTTGTCTTAGGTGCATCAATGGTAAACGTGTCGACCACAACCAGACGATCTTCGCGGGCAAGCTGGGACAGGATCGAAAGCATCCCGGCGCGATACATCTTGCGATTCAGCTTGTGCGAGTAGTTCTCGTCCGGCGAATTCGGGAAAGTCCGACCGCCGCCACGCCACAGCGGGCTGGAAGTCATACCGGCTCGGGCGCGACCGGTGCCCTTCTGCCGCCACGGTTTTTTGGTGGAGTGCTTGACCGTACCGCGATCTTTTTGCGCACGGGTGGCGAGACGTGCGTTGGCCATATAGGCCGTAATGACCTGATGCACCAGCGCTTCGTTGTATTCGCGACCGAACGCAGCATCCGATGCCGCCAGTTTAGCGGTGGGTTTGCCCTGCTCGTTAATTATGTTGAGTTCCATTGCGTGCCTCTACTTCTTAGCCGGGGCGGCTTTGCCGCCCTGTTTGACCGCTGGCGGGCGACGCGTGCGGATCGCCGGACGCACCATGACATCGCCACCTCGAGAACCGGGGACTGCGCCGCGGATCAACAGCAGGTTGCGCTCTGCGTCAATGCGCACGATCTGCAGTGACTGCTGGGTCCGTTGCACAGCACCCATGTGTCCAGGCATTCTCTTGCCGGGAAACACGCGACCAGGATCCTGGGCCATACCGATCGAGCCAGGCTTGTTGTGTGAAACCGAGTTACCGTGACTGGCGCGATTAGACGAGAAATGGTGCCGCTTGATGACGCCGGCAAAACCCTTGCCCTGCGACACACCGGTCACGTCGACATACTGGCCGACTGCGAAAATGGTCGCGGCCACGGTGGTGCCGATTTTCATCTCTGCCAGTTTTTCCGCTGTGACGGTAAATTCCCGCATCACCCGGCCACCCTCAACACCCGCTTTGGCAAAGTGTCCGGCGGCAGGCTTGATGACGCGCGAAGCGCGACGTTTGCCAAACGCCAGTTGCACGGCGGCATAACCGTCGATCTCGGGTGTCTTAATTTGCGAGACGCGGTTGTTCGATACGTCGACGACAGTCACCGGTATGGTGTCACCGTCGTCGGTGAATATCCGCGTCATGCCGACTTTGCGGCCGACTAATCCTAAACTCATTTTTGTACCTTTTTTAAAAAAGGCGCCGACTGCAATTGGCCGGCACTTCTATTGGTAAAACCGGGCGCCATAGCGTCCGTTCGTAACCTTACAACTTGATTTCCACATCCACACCAGCAGGCAAGTCGAGTTTCATCAGCGCATCAACGGTCTTGTCCGTCGGGTCGATAATGTCCATCAACCGCAGGTGGCTGCGGATTTCCAACTGTTCGCGCGAAGTCTTGTTGACGTGCGGTGAGCGCAGCAGATCGAAGCGCTGTTTGCGTGTCGGCAGCGGAATCGGACCCTTTACCACAGCTCCGGTACGTTTCGCGGTTTCCACAATCTCCTGCGCCGACTGGTCTATCAAACGATAGTCGAACGCCTTGAGGCGAATGCGGATTTTCTGACTTTTCAGGGCGGCCATTTTTTACTCGATCACTTTGGCAACGACGCCGGCGCCGACGGTTCTGCCGCCCTCGCGGATGGCAAACCGCAGCCCCTCTTCCATCGCGATGGGCTGAATCAGCGCCACCGTGATCGAA
>JAYUYQ010000117.1:0-6273 GCA_043752435.1 Betaproteobacteria bacterium | reverse complement strand
CGGGGCGGGAAAGGATCTGATGCGGGGGCGGATCACCACAATTTGCGTGCTTGCAGTGCTGGCCACCGCAGAGTGCCGGGCGGCAGCATTTTTTGACGAAAGCCTCTCCCTGAAGCTAACTGTGTCGCCTGACATGGATGCTGCCGACCGTTCCCGCCCGGTTTCAGGGCTGAGCCGTGCCTACGTTGATGGTTTAGTGCTGGCGCAGGCCGAGAGCATTCCAATGGACGACCCCGGCGGTGGGCTCCGCTTTGAAATCCGCAGCTATAAACTCGAAGGCAACACGCTGCTGCCGCAGCCGGTTATTGAACGGTTGCTGGCGCCTTATACCGGCAAGCAGAAAGATTTCGGCGATGTGCAGCGCGCTCTCGAGGCATTGCAGGAGCGTTATCAGGCTGCCGGTTATGCCGGCATTCAGGTCATGCTGCCCGAGCAGGAACTGGAGCGCGGTGATGTTTTGTTCAGGGTGATCGAGCCGAAAGTCGGCAGGATCATCGTCGAAGGCAACGAACATTTCAGCGTGGACAATGCACGGCGCAGTGTGCCGGCGCTGCAGCCTGGCAGTACACCCAACACCCGGGAGGTTGCTGCCAGCGTCAAGGTTGCCAACGAGAGTCCGGCCAAACAAACGGCCGTGCTGCTCCGCCCCGGTACGCGCGAGGGCGAGGTTGATGCGGTGATCCGCGTTGCTGATGTGCCGCCGGTGCGTTACAGCGTGAATGTCGACAATACCGGTAACGAGGAAACCGGTGTTTATCGCACCGGATTTTCTTACCAGCATGCCAACCTGTTTGATCGCGATCATGTATTGACCCTGCAATATATTACCTCGCCGAGAAATACCAATGATGTGAGCGTCTACGGCATCGGTTACCGCATTCCGCTGTACGGGCTGGGTGATTCGATCGATCTGGTTGCCGGTTATTCGACGGTTGATTCGGGGACGGTGCAGAACCTGTTTGATGCTTCGGGGCAGGGTTCCATCTACGCCCTGCGCTATAACCACAATCTGTCCAAGTTGGGCGATTTCGAGCACCGGCTGGTTTACGGACTTGATTACCGCGCCTATCGGAATCTGGTGACGCCGGTCGGCGGCGGTTTCAATTTTGTCCCCGACATTACGGTGCACCCGGCCAGCGTGACTTACAGCGGCCTGCTGCGGCAGCAGCAGGGGAATGCCAATGTTTATTTCAGCTATGCCCAGAACATTCCCGGCGGCAATGACGGCACTGATGAGAATTTCAAGGCCTCACGCGCCGACGCGCGGGCGGCTTACCGCATCTGGCGGCTGGGCGGCGTGTATACGCGCACTTTCCTGAAGGATTGGCAGTTCCGGTTGAAGGCGGATGCGCAATATACCCGGGATGCACTGATTGCTGCCGAGCAATTCGGCCTCGGCGGTGCGGAGAGTATCCGTGGCTTCAACGAACGTTATGTGTCGAACGACAAGGGTTTTCGTTCCAACTGGGAAATCTATACCCCGGACATCAGTGACGTGACGGGTCTGGAAAACGCAAAAATACGGCTTCTGGGTTTTTATGACACGGGTCAGGTGCGGCGCAATTTTCCGCAACCCGGCGAGTTGCAGAACGTCAGCTTGGACAGCGCGGGTTTCGGCGTGAGGATGAGTTATGGCAACAATTTGACGGTAAAAGCCGATTTTGCGCAGGTGCTCCATGACGGCAGCCAGTTCGGCACGGAAGTGGGGCGCACGCATGGCAATCGCTGGCATCTTTCCGTCGGCTATGTGTTTTAGCGTCTGTGTTTATAAAACTTGTTTACAAACAAAGAGTTATGATTTTTTACGTAATACTTAATACGTTCCATCGTGACGGACGTCACATCGCGGCAGCAGGCAGAGGGATAGACTGACCGGCATTTGCCGGTTTTGGGGCGCGGGCAGTGCCGTCGCGCGGGGTTGGTCTGGGGAGGAGGGTGCATGCAACAACGGTATCGGAGATCACGCAGTCACTGGCAGCAGCGCACGGCGCTGGCAGTGGCAGTGGCCGCGTGCTTTGCCGGTAATGTTGTTCTGGCCAATCCAACGGGACCCGCGGTGGCACACGGCCAGGCTACTTTTGCCAGGCAGGGCAATACGCTGACGGTGACCAATACGCCGGGCACGGTCATCAACTGGCAGGGTTTTTCGATTGCCGGCAACGAGATTGCCCGCTTCATCCAGCAATCGCAGTCGAGCAGCGTGCTCAATCGCGTGGTCGGCATCAACCCCTCGGCAATACTCGGCACGCTGCAGTCCAACGGCCGGGTGTTTCTGGTCAATCCCAACGGCATCACCATCGGCCCCGGCGCCAACATTGATGTCGCGGGATTCCTGGCGTCGACACTGAACCTGTCAGACGCCGATTTTCTCGCCGGTCGCATGCGTTTTACGCAGACTCCGGGCGCAGGCAGCGTGGTTAATCACGGTACCATCACCACCACCACCGGCGGCATGGTGTACCTGGTCGGCCAGGACGTGCAGAACAGCGGCATCATCCGCAGTCCACAGGGCGAAATCCTGCTCGCTGCCGGAAAAAGCGTGGAACTGGTCGATGCACAGACGCCGGAAGTGCGGGTACAGGTCACTGCGCCCGACAATCAGGCGGTGAACCTCGGCCAGTTGATCGCTGCAGGCGGCCGCATCGGCATGTATGGCACGCTGGTGAAGCACAGCGGTGTGGCCAATGCCAACACGGCGGTGGTGGGGGAGAACGGCAAGATCGTCTTCAGGGCCGTCAAAGACGTGACGCTGGAGGCGGGCAGCGTTGTTACGGCCAACGGGCCGCAGGGCGGCAGCGTCACCGCGCAGGCGGAAACCGGAACATTGCTCGCGTCGGGAACGATCGACGCCAGAGGCGACGCCGGCAAGGGCGGCACGGTCCAACTGCTCGGTGATCGTGTGGGGTTGATCGGCAGTGCATCAGTTGACGCTTCGGGGCAGACCGGCGGTGGGATGGTGCTCGTCGGCGGCGACTTCCAGGGCAGCAATCCGGATATTCCTAACGCGCAGCGCACCTACGTTGGCCCCGATGCGCGCATCGCTGTCGACGCGATCGAGACCGGCGATGGCGGAAATGTCATCATTTGGGCGGATGACCTTACGCGGTTTGATGGAGCGATCTTGGCGCGCGGTGGTGCAAATGGCGGGAATGGTGGCTTCGCGGAGGTGTCCGGAAAGATCACGCTTATCTATCGCGGAACCGCGGATCTCGGCGCGCCGGCAGGTAATTTCGGGACATTACTGCTGGACCCGCGCGATATCACAATCCAAGCGTCCGGCTCGGACAATAATGAACTCACAATCAACGTTCCGAGCGGAGAAATTGCCGGGCAGATTCTGTTTGGTCCTTCGACAAATACGAATTTCACACTTAGCGCCGCGACAGTTTCTGCCACGACGAGTGCAAACTTGGTGCTTCAGGCCCAACGCGACATCATTGTCGATGCGGCAGTCACCATGGGCAATGACGTCAACTTTATTGCGCAGGCTGGCCGAGATATCAAAATCAATGCTGCCCTGACCACTAATGGCGTAACCCTGAGTAAGGGAAAAATCCATCTCGAAGCGGATTCGCCGCATTCAGGTACGTTTTTCGATGGCGTCGGTCAAGCAGTCATTTCAGCGCCGATCAACTCCTGCGGCGGTGCGGTGGGCGGATGTGCCGGCGGGAATATCACACTCATTGGCGGCGGCAATAGTTCTCCGAATGGGGGATTCAGTCTCAACTCAACCGTGCAGGCGGGCAACGGTGGCATTAATGTCGCGTTGTCACAGACCACTGCCCCGCTCGATTTTTCCATCGGCGCCGGAGGCAACACGCAGTTGAGCAGCAATGATACGGGCTCTCTAAAAACAACAGGCCCGCTTGTTCTGGGCCAAGCCACTACAGCCGGCAGCAATGGATTGGGAAGTGGTGCGCTAATTCTCACAGTCAATTCCATTACCAATGCAACCGCGAGCCCGATCCGGCTTTCCACCGAATCCGGCAGTTCTTTCTCGCTGGTCGCCGGCGCCGGCGGCATCACGCTCAACAAACCCCTGACCACTTACCAGAACACGTTTATGTCCACGACGGGCTCGCTGACCATCAATGAGACGCTGGCAACCTCGGGTAACAACCTGACGACCACCGCGTCCTCGGTCACCTTGGGTTCCAGTGGTTCGATCAACACCGGCAACGGAGTCTGCGCGGGCACGGGTTGCCCCGCGACCGGGATATTCTGGGACGAGGGTGGTAATGATCTGAACTGGTTTAATACGCTCAACTGGAGCGACAACGCGCTCCCCGACTCCAACAAGGATGTGACGATCGGAACCGCGACCGGGACGATCCTCATATCAGGCGGAACGGCGGCGGCCAAGAGTCTGATCGCCCTTCAGCCAGTTCAGCTATCCAGTGGATCGCTCACGCTCTCCAATGCCTCAAACTTCAGCAACTTGCTCACGCTCTCATCCGGCGGCAGCCTGCAGGGCACGGGCAGCGTGGCGATTAGTGGTCCTAACGGTTCGCTTGCCTGGAACGCCGGCACTTTGGCGAGCGGCGGGACATTCCTGCTTGCGGGCGGACGCAATGGCACGCTCAGCGGCACCACGCTTGTGCTCAACCGGCTGTTCCAGAACGAAGGCCTGCTCACGCTCTCGGGTGCTAGCGTCAGTGGCGCAGGCTCATTCGCTAATGCAGGAACGATAACTATTTCAGGCAGCACAACGAACGCGATTGTCCCGCTTATCGTGAACAAGGTTGTCGCGGGGGTCAATACCTTTCTCGGCACGATACAAGTAAACGGCTTGCTGACGGCCACCAATTTCCTGACCAATGCCGGTCAGATTGTTGTCGAGAACGGCGGCACCTTCAGCACGGGAGCGAATCCACTCACTAATACCGCCACGAGCAGCCTCGTGATCGACGCCGGCAATTACACAACCGCCGGCGCCTCGGTGACGACGACCAGCGGTAACCTTGCCGTCAGCGGTGCGCTGAGCGCCGGGACCATTACACTCATTTCGGGTGGTGGCGTGACGCTCAATGCGGCAAGCACCGTGACAGCAACAGGCAGCGCGGATGATGCAATCGTGATTTCCGGTGCCAGCTTGACCAACAATGCCGGTTCCGGGGTGCTGGTTCTGAATCCGGTGGTTGCAAATCCGAATGCGCGCTGGCTGGTGTATTTGCCTGACCCGGCGGGCAATATTTTTGGAGGCGTCACCAGCGGGAATACGGCGATCTGGGGCCGAAGCTATCCGACCGCCGTGCCGGAAACCGGCAATCGCTATGTGTTTGCCAATGCCGGTGGCGTGACGGTCACGACGACGGACGCGAGCAAGACTTACGGGGATATCCCGATAGATCTGTCCGCGAATTTCGCCTTGTCAGGAAAACCGGTTGGGGCGGCGACCTACGGAAACGTTTACGTCAACTCGACAGTAAGCGATATTTTCTCCGCCGGCCTGGACATTGCTTCTACCGGCAATACGGCCACTGCGATCGTGGGAGGGGGCGGGGGAGCCGGTGGCGCTTATTTCATTACGGGTACCGGAACAGCCAATACTGGCTATTCATTGACGTTTGCCAACAGCGGGCTCCTTACGATCAACCGTGCGGACTACACGGCGATCAGTGGCAGCAAAACCTACGACGGCGCGGCGAGCTTCACCAGTGGACAGGTGACGCTGAGCGGGGTGAACAGCGAGACCTTCACGGTGGCCTCGGCGACGGCGGACAGCGCGAACGCGAGCGCGAATAGCGGGGCGACGAAGTTTGTGAGTGCTGGGGCGGTGACGGGCGGGGGCAACTACAACGCGCTGACGGTGACCAACCTGACGGGCTTGAACAACGTGGCGACGATCAACCGTGCGGACTACACGGCGATAAATGATATGGCGAAATTCATAGTCATCACGGATCCCATAACCAATGAGACGGTTGTAATGGTGGGCTCGATTGAGTTATCTGTGACTGGCGGTGGCGATGGTGGCGATGGTGGCGGTGGGGGTGGTGACCGCCGTATCCAGAAACCGGGGGTTTGCAGATAACTTGCCGCCACGATGCGCGAGACGTGCGACGCACGGTCTTGATATCGCTCGGCGCCCATTCCCCAAGTAATCCTGTAAGCGGCTTGTGATTTTCCTGCTCCTGCTGATGCAGGGGCTGTCGCCGGGCAGTCGTGCGTTACTTATTCCACTTCTATTTCAATACTTCGTTAATGAAGTAGCAATATGCGAATCAAAATATAGAAAAATTGTCACTATTCAGCGTGGACGAAAACATCCAC
>JAYUYQ010000116.1:0-6293 GCA_043752435.1 Betaproteobacteria bacterium | reverse complement strand
GACCCACCAGCGCATTGCGTCCGCGCGACTGCAGCGCGACGGCAAACGCCGGCAGCGCGACATACCGCTCCTTCTCGGGCAACGGCGGCATCCACTCGGGTTTGATCAATGCCACTATGATCACATAACCGACATACAACCCCGCCAGCATGATGCCGGGGAAAAACGCCCCTGCGTAGAGCTGCACCACCGACACCCCGGCAGTCGCACCATAGACGATCAACAGCACCGACGGCGGAATCAGAATCCCCAGGCAGCCGCCCGCGGTGATGGCGCCCGCGGCAATCTTTGTGTTGTAACCGGCGCGCAGCATTGCCGGCATCGCCAGCAGCCCCATCAGCGTCACCACCGCGCCGACAATGCCGGTGGCGGTCGCGAATATCGCGCAAGTGGCGATGGTCGCCACCGCCAGCGATCCGGGCACCCGCGCCATGGACAAGTGCAGGCTTTTGAACAGCTTCTCGATCAACGCCGCGCGTTCGACGAGGTAACCCATGAACACGAACAGCGGCACCGCGATGAGCACGTCATTCGACATCACGCCGTAAGCGCGCTGCACCATCAGGTCCAGCACTTGACGAACGGCCAGATCCGGATCGACGCTGCGGTAGTAAAGCCACCCAAAGAACACGCCCATGCCCATCAGCGTGAAGGCTGTGGGGAAACCCAGCATGATCGCCACCACCACCAATCCCAGCATCAGCAAACCGAGACTGCCATTGGTCAGATTGGTCCATGGCGTGAAGATGATCACCGGCAGCACGATCAACGCCATGATCGCGAAACCGAACCAAAGCTCCTTCCTGATTTTGATCATCGCCCGGCCTCCGGCTTGGCTGCCGCAGCCGCCTCGACATCCTCGGCGTGGACCATTTCCTTCAGCTTTTCGACGTCAACTTCTTCGACATCTTCCTCGCGCGATGGCCAGTAACCCTGGCGTATGCAGACAATGCAGCGGACGATTTCGACGATGCCCTGCAGCAGCAGGATGAAGCCCGCCAGCGGGATGACCGTTTTGAACGGATAGACCGGCGGTCCGTCCGCAGTGATGTTGGAGTGTTCGTTGATCGCCCAGGATTCGGCGGCATAGAAATACCCGGCGTAAGTCAGCGCAATGACGCCGGGGATGAAAAAAACGATATAGAGCAACAGGTCCAGTGAGGCCTGGGTCCGCGGCCGGAAAAACCCGTAGAGCACGTCGCCGCGCACATGGCCGTTCTTGGACAGCGTGTAAGCGCCCGCCATCATAAACAGCGTGCCGTAGAGCATGATCATTGCATCGAAGGCCCAGGCATGTGGCGCATCAAGTGCGTAGCGCGAAAACACTTCCCAGGAAATCAACAGCGTCAGCGCGACAATCAGCCACGAAAAGGACTGACCGATGAAGGTGCTTAGTTTGTCAATAAACAGCAGCAGTTTTTGCATGGCGAAGAATTCCGATCTGGTAAATCATGCTGCCGCGGCAGCGTCTTCCGGCATCCAAAAAAAACACCATCCGGTGTGGCCGGATGGTGTTCGGTTCAGTGTATCAGCGTCCCGCGTCAGGACTTCTTGGCCGGCGCGGCCTTCTTGCCGAAATAATGGTTGTAAGCCATGCGGCGGTTGACGTTGGTATCGAGATCCCAGCGCACGGCCCGTTCGGCGAACTTGCGTTGCGATTCCTGGATTTCGAGGAACAGCGCGTTGTCCTTGCGCTTCGCCGCTGCAGCGTCGTAACCGTTCAACTGGCTCTGCAACACGGCGTCGGGCGTCTTGTAGAACTTGACGCCCTGCTTTTCCTGCATCTCGATGTAATCCTGTGAATAGCGGTGCACCGCCTTCCACGACATGTCCGACGATGCGGCTTCGACAGCATTCTCGATGATCGATTTCATCTTTGCGGACAGCGCGTCGAACTTCGTCTTGTTGAACATGATCTCGAACTGCTCGGCGTTTTGATGGAAGCTCTGCAGCATGCAAACCTTGGACACGTCCGGGAAACCGAGCAGCCGGTCGGAGGAGGCGTTGTTGAATTCCGCCGCATCCAGCAAACCGCGATCCATCGCCGGCACAATCTCGCCGCCGGGCAAGGCATTCACCGCCGCGCCCATCGCCGTAAACACGTCAATCGAAATGCCCACCGTGCGGAACTTGAGGCCCTTCATGTCCTGCACTTTGGTGATCGGTTTCTTGAACCAGCCCAGCGGCTGGGTCGGCATTGGGCCGTAGGGGAAGGACACCACGTTGGCGCCGATTGAAGCATACAGCTTGGCCAACAGATCTTTGCCGCCGCCGTATTTGTGCCAGGACAGCAACTGGTTTGCATCCATGCCGTAGGCCGGACCGGAACCCCACAGCGCCAGCGCGTTCTGCTTGCCGTAGTGATAAACCAGCACGCCGTGACCGCCGTCGAGCGTGCCCTTGGACACTGCGTCGAGAAGACCGAAGGCCGGCACCACAGCACCCGCCGGCAACACCTCAATCTTGAGGTCACCGCCGGTCATGTCATTGACCTTCTTGGCGAAATCCAGCGCGTATTCGTGGAAAATATCCTTGGCCGGCCAAGTACTCTGCCAGCGCATGGTGATCGGGCCGGCCTGCGCCTTCGCGATCATCGGGAAGCCGGCAATGGCGGCGCCCGTAGTGGCGGCGGCAGCACCGGTCAGGAATTTACGCCGGGTCGGGCTGGCTTCTTTTTGCTTAACGTCCTGTTTCTTAATCATTTTGCTCCTCCAGATCACGATGACGACACGAAACCGCAACGGGTACTTGCAAACGCGTTATTGCTTAAATTCATTTGCATTTGCCCGTTACAACATTGGGGAATCAGCAACAACCACTAATTGTGAACTATGCAGAACCTGGGATTTCGCCATGTGCAAGGCGATATTGTTTGGTGGTTATCCTAGCGCCCGAAGCCGCTGAAATCAAGTTTGATATCCCGATGGGCACCGGGCCGATATCAAGGGGGGCCAACACTTACTGAATACTGACTGAAATGCCTTCGCAATCAAGCTGTTCAGGACAACAACAACAGGTGCACCCGATACGGTCCGTGGGCCCCCAGCGTGACGGTTTGTTCGATATCCGCAGTGCGCGAAGGTCCGGAAATGAAATTCACCGCGCGCGGCAAAGCCCCCCGCTCGCAGCGCAATAAGGCCCAGCCGTCTTCCATGCCGGTGACGATGCGGCTGCGTGAAACCACTGCAATATGGGTTTCCGGCAACAGGCTGGCCGCCGGCGGCGTATCCGGTCCCGAACACATCATCAGGGTTCCGGTTTCGGCAATCGCGCAAAAAGCGCCGGTGATGCCGACCAGATCGTCACCACAAGCAGGACGGGTCTCTACCTTCAATCCCTGCGCTGCCCAGTCCAGTGCAGCAAACTCCGGCCAGCACACCGCCACCGGCGTCAATTTCAGATTACGCAGGTAGCTTGCGACCGCCGCTGGTATATCCGCAACGGTTTTGACTTCATCAATGGTGGTCGCCAGGTTTAGCGCGCGATCGCGAAAGCGTGCCTCGATATCGGCATCGATCTGAGGCCGCGGCCCCTGCGGATGCGCCGCGATGTATTGCTCAACCGCATCGCGCTCCTCCGTGCGCACTGAGACCGCCCGGCCCTGGGCGGTGCGAATGCGGCCGAGAATGTTGGCGCGTGCGGACAAGATAATCCCGTTTAACCCAATGTCGGCATGTTGAAACCGCCGGACACGGCCTTGTCATCCGGCCAGCGCGTGGTGACGACCTTGCCGCGGGTGTAAAAGCGCACACCCTCGGGGCCGTGCACATGCTGGTCACCAAACAGCGAATTGCGCCAGCCGCCAAACGAGTAATACGCAATCGGCACCGGGATTGGCACGTTGACACCGACCATGCCGACCTCGATCTCGCGCTCAAAGCGGCGCGCCGCCCCGCCGGAGCGGGTGAACACCGCCGTGCCGTTGGCATAAGGGTTGGCATTGATCAGCTGTATTGCCTCGTCCAGCGATTTCACGCGCAGCACCACCAGCACCGGACCGAAAATCTCGTCTTTATAAATCGTCATGTCGGGTTTGACATGATCGAACAGCGAAGCACCGATGAAAAAACCTTCTTCATGGCCCGCGACCTTGACGCCACGACCATCAAGCACCAGTTTCGCGCCGGCCGCCACGCCTTGATCCACATAGCCTGCAATCTTGTCGCGGTGCACGCGACTGATCACCGGCCCCATGTCGGCGTCTTTCTGTTGTCCTGCGCCGATCTTGAGTTTGCCCGCCGCCACTTTCAGTTTGGCCACCAGTTGATCGGCAATGTCTTCAACCGCCACCACCGCGGAGATCGCCATGCAGCGTTCACCGGCCGAACCGTATGCCGCGCCGATCAGCCCATCAGCCGCGAAATCAAGATCCGCATCGGCCAGCACCACCGCGTGATTTTTCGCGCCGCCCAGCGCCTGCACCCGCTTGCCTTCTTTGGCACAGGTTTCATAGATGTATTTGGCAATCGGCGTCGAACCAACAAACGACACCGCCTTCACATCCGGGTGATGCAGCAACGCATCCACCGCCTCCTTGTCGCCGTGCACGACATTCAACACGCCATTGGGCAGTCCGGCCTCGGTAAACAATTCCGCCATGCGCATGGATGCTGACGGCACTTTCTCCGAAGGCTTCAATACAAAAGTATTACCGCAGGCAATTGCCACCGGAAACATCCACAACGGCACCATCACCGGGAAATTGAAGGGCGTGATCCCTGTGCACACACCCAAGGGCTGGCGCAGCGAATGGGTATCGACGCCGGTGCCGACGTCCTCGCTCATCTCGCCCTTCAGCAGGTGCGGAATGCCCATTGCGAATTCGACAACCTCGATTCCGCGCTGCACCGAGCCCATCGCATCAGGCAAGGTCTTGCCGTGCTCTTCGGTCACCAGCCGCGCCAGCTCTTCGTGATGGGCGACCAGCAGTTCGCGAAATTTCATCAGGATGCGCGCGCGACGCAGCGGCGGCGTATCGCGCCAGGCCGGGAAGGCGCGCTGCGCTGACGCGACGGCAACATCGATGTCGCGTGCATTGGCCAGCGGCACCTGGCGAATGACCTTGCCGGTTGCCGGATTGGTCACGCCAGCGCTGCGGGTCGAAGTGGCTTGTTGCGCCTTGCCATCGATCCACAATGGAATGGCGGCAAGGGTATTCATCTCTGCTGGTTTGTTCATGAAGCTCTCCGAAATCCTTAATTCTTGTTCTTTGCTTTATACATCTCACGAAATGTTTTTCCGCTCGGCGCCGGGAAGTCGCGCCGGTCAGTCCATCCGCCGCCAAACGGCAGGCTGCGAATCATTCCCTCCCGATTCGCCATCGCTTTCAGCACGCGCACCTTGATTTTGGTCATCAGCGCATACACTGACGGATGCTGTGCCAGCCAGCCCCAGGCGCGCAGCGCAGCGACCTCATGCCACGGCTTCAGGCCTTGTTCGAACTGGCGCTCGCGCAGTTTGCGCAGTAAATCAGGCAGCGGAATTTTAACCGGACAGGCCACGCTGCACTGGCCGCAAAGCGTCGATGCGTTGGGCAGGTCGCGTGCATTTTCCAGGCCGATGTAAGTCGGCGTCAGGATGGCGCCCATCGGCCCCGGATACACCCAGCCGTAGGCATGGCCGCCGACACTCTGGTACACCGGACAATGATTCATGCAGGCGCCACAGCGGATGCAGCGCAGGATCTCCTGCAGGTCGCTACCGATCAGTTTGGTACGTCCTGCATCAACGAGGATTACGTGAAAATGTTCCGGCCCGTCAAGGTCGCCGGCAAGGCGCGGGCCGGTGGTCACCGAAATGTAATTGGTGATGCTTTGACCTGTGCCGTGGCGCGGCAGCAGGCGCAGCAGCGTGGTGACATCCTCCAGCGTCGGCACCACTTTTTCGATACCGGTAATCGCCACATGCACTTTCGGCAACGTGGTCATCATGCGCCCGTTGCCTTCATTGGTGACGATCAGCGTCGAACCGGTTTCGGCAATGATGAAATTGGCGCCGGAAACGCCCATGTCAGCCGACAGAAAATGCGGCCGCAGCTTTTCCCGCGCCTCGCGGCATAGCGCCGGGATGTCGGTCAGCCGCGGCGCATTGTGTTTTTCGGCGAACAGGTCGGAGACTTCGTCGCGCGTCTTGTGCACCACGGGTGCAACGATGTGCGAGGGCGGCTCCTTGGCCAGCTGCAGGATGTATTCGCCGAGGTCGGTTTCGATCACCTCCAGTCCGGCGCCGATCAGGGCATCGTTCAGCGCGCACTCCTCAGTCACCATCGATTTCGACTTGATGACCTTGCGCAC
>JAYUYQ010000115.1:0-6307 GCA_043752435.1 Betaproteobacteria bacterium | reverse complement strand
GCGTTCTACCACTCAGTGGTGGCACCCGCCTTCAAGCAGACCCCAGGCATCGTCTACATCCTTCCCGAGGCAAGCCCGGCAAGCGACTGGTTCGGCAGGTGATCCGAACTGCGCTTTGCTTTGCTGCGGTTCGGCTCAGTTCGTGATCGCCTGACTCAGGCCCAGCAGTAGGTCCCGCGCGTAGTCGCGGAACACGCGCTCGCGCGGCAGCACCGGCCAGTTCACGCACTCGGGTACGGCCGAAGGCGCGTGCAGATTGGCATCGCCACGCATGCTCACCGCTATTTCCGCCAGCAAACCCACGCCAAGGCCCGCGCGATAGGTCTTGATCAAGGTCGGCGTCGAGCGCGGCGCGCAGGCGTTGTCGACGTTGGTGAAGACCGAGGCCCGGCAGGCTGTAGTAAGCGCAGCGCCACTCCACCAGCGGTCGAGAAAACGCCAATCCGTTTGCCGAGCCTGGAAACGATCGATTCCGTCAGGCGTGCGCCATGTCTCTGGTGCTGCAATGGTGGAGTGGCGCTGCGCTTACTCGGCCCTGCTCGCTGGAGCATCAACGACGTTGGGCCCTGTCGCCCCGAACTGGTCACCGCCGACGCCACCGACTTCGACAACGGCACCTTGGGCGCTACTCATAAAGCCCGCGGCATCGGCGACTGCTGGGGGTCCGAAAAGTGGGCCTGGAACGGCACCGGTTTCGTGCAGACCAGCGCGTCCTCGACGGGCATGTGCAAAGGCTTCGCGGGCGGCGCGTGGGAATGGCCCACGCTGGTGACGGAGATTCGCTGACCGGTTCGCGACAAAACCTCGTAGTTCGTACCAGCCGAAGGCGTCATCCGCTCGTCGACAGCGAAACCGCAGTGTAGTTGAAGAAGGTGTATGGCCCTTTGCTTTACCCTACGAGTATCGTATCTATCTTGTGGCCTGGAACCAGCGGATTCCAGAAGATTTCATTCCTTGAAGCAAAAAAAGCTATATATCAAATTAGGGTTTTTCATCAGCTGAGTTCAAGTCCAGCGTAGACAGCGTCGAGAAGAGTTGCACGCACCGCCCGCCATTGATCAGAGATCGCGTCATAACCAGCAGTAGGTAGACGCTGATTAAGTGCGAGTGCATGAAGAATATCGAGGGCCCTTCCGCGCACCTCGGGGCTGAGCTTGCCGGCTGCTGTTAGATAACGGGCAAAGCTACCGCTGACGCTTGGATCAGTGCCCTTCGCGATCCTTGCGCTCATTAGGCGTTCAAGCTCAGGGTCCCGCTGAAGCCTTTCTTCGACCGCTAGATTAGTGATGTGCTGCACATCGAATTGTGAGCGCCGTCGGCGGGTAATCATAGCCTCAAGCAGTTTGCAAAAAGTTGCGGCATCAGCATGGTATGCCGCCACATGCACGGCTACCGTCCAGCCGCCAAAGTCGTGACCTGGAATATCGAAATCGACAGGCAATGGTAGTTCTTCGGCATCTGGTGCGAAGACGGCGAGCGGTATCGCGGTCTTGGTGATCCGCGTACTCTTGTACCGTTCGACGAGCCGATGACGCACGACCGCGTCTCCTGCGAAATGCTCACGCAGAATAAGCCCGACTTCCGCACCAGTTATTGCTTGGCTGTTAGCGTGATCCACCCTTTCAAGCATCTGCCAGCAGCGTGTAAGCAGTAGCTCACTGCGGGGACGCTCAGCTGCAAGCGCGCGCAGCGTGTATGGTGTGAGCGGGATCTTGCCATGCTCAGCGAGCGCGAGGAATGCAGATCGGGCAGCAGGCGAGGCGCTTGGCGCCACCGAAAGGATCTTGGCAAGCTGATCGCTGCGACCGAATGAATCCAATCGCTCTGACAAACTATCACCGAAGGCCGTCTCGAACTCGGCAAACCGTTCACAAACTAGTCGTTCAACCGACGGGATCGGTTCAATGAAACTGCCTGTGTGAAGAGCGACCGGTTTGCCTCGCTCTTCGAGCACTGCTAGGACATCGAGCGCTCCTATTGTCGCCAGCCCAGCAAGAGCAGCAGCGCGAATCGATTCAAAGTCAGGACCTGCCGTGATCGCTTTTTTTAGGAGCGCTTCCCTGGCTGCGTCGTGCGCCGGTGATAGCAAAGCACGATGATGAGCGATGACCATGCGCACTCGTAGCTCGGGATCGGTCTCAAGCATGGCAAGACCCAGCGCAGTCTCAAGTATTGTCCCTGTGGCACCAGTTGCAGCTACCTCGACGATTTGAGTGCGTAGATCGACTGGTAAAGGAACTGCAGCATTAAACAACACCGGGGCAAATTCGGGGTCATTCGCGTAGGCAGTAGCAATTGCTGCAAGTGGTGCATCTTCTCCCCGGGCGCGCTCAAGCGCGAGTGCGCGGACATCGGCATGAGCGCCGAATGCGCGGAAGAGGGTATAGGATGGATCGAATGGGCCAGATAACTTTTCAGAAAAAGCAAGGATTGCCGCCACAGCTACATGGTCGGCGGCATCACAGGCGGATGCTTCTAACCCAATGGTGAGCAGGTCGCGCCGCACCTCTGCATGCTTAGCTATACGAATAATTCGTGCGCGCGCTACCGTTTTGTCAGGGATGATCTCGGGAAGCAAAGATATGAGATCGTACAATTCTTCATCGGATCTGCAGATGAGCGCATCAATAGCCTGCTTGACGTCGGGGTGATCCCTCCCCCAACCAGAAAGTAGTGCTTTCAGAGCCCAGTATTGACTAAATCCTCCCTTTTTATTCTCCAAAATTGCTATCAGCGCGGCCGCCACTGGCGGATCGGCAATGTGCGTCACATAACCAGAGACCTTATACGCCCAGGCGAGGTGATTCTTGGGCTCGCACCAATAAGCATTGGCCGCAGCACGGATCGCTGGATCGGCAGCAGCAAGACGACCGACCTGCAACCAGATGCCATTATCGGCCATTACATTGAAAGGGTATTCGCCACTGAGCTATGTTAATATCCAAGCGCGAACATCAATGCGGTTAACTGATGACTCTAAAAGGTAAGCTGTCGCGACATCAATCTCCCAAAGCGAATCGAAGTCGCGTGATACTCGCCTAAGCGCGCTTTTAATAAGCGTTTCATCGCTGGGCCAGTATTTCATCAGCATCCTAGCAGCGAGATCGCGATGCGTGTGGGAAACCTCCGACCACATGTTCTGGGCACGCAAAACGACATCACGCGCTTCATCATTTGCGAGATCTCTCGCGGCCAACCCGAGAATTCCAACAAGACGTAGCTCGGCACTGTGCGAGACATAAGCTTCCTCAAACAACGGTATTGCTTCGGGTACCTCCGTCCAGCCAATGGCCAGACTCTCAAGCATCGCAGCCGCTGCTGCAAGATCGCGTGTGCGGGCCATCCCGTCGAGCAGCCGCTGGCATGCGTCGTTTGAAGGAGAGAATGCTTTGGAATATGCCGCAGCGGCGGCACGCTGAACACCGCGGTCCTCATCATGCATCGCTTGGAACAGAAGCTCTTGGAGCTGTACAGTCGGTTGCCATGAGCCTAAAGCCACGATCAGTGATGCGCGCTCATAGGACGACCGTGCTGGCAGCCAACGACCAATCCGCTGCTCAATGTCAGATTTGAGAGCAGGGTCGGGAAGGCCTTTCAATACCGATAGCAAGGCTTCACGCCGCGCTGGCAACCAGTCCTCAGTTTCAACTCGGTTCATAGCCGAGAGCGCGAGTCGTTTTGCTGTTGCGGTGAAGCGAATCGAGGCACCAAATGCGATGTCGCCGAGAAGAAATTGGCGGTGATATTCTGCGACTTCATCCAGATCTGGGATTTCAATGATTGCAACTAGCTGATCGAATTCGTTTCGTCGTTGAATGCGGCCGAGAAGGTTTACGATGACATTGCGCCAGCGGCTCTCGCCAGCATGCGTACCAACGAACGCCTCAATCTCGCTGAAAGGCCAACTGCCGATATGCTCGGCGCAGAGGAATTCCTCGAAACTCGCATGGACGAACCCGACCTCGCCTGGGGCGCTTTCCACAACTAGTCCCTGGGTTTCGGCATTTACAGATAGAATCTCACCAGCAGCAGCTGTGGCATCAGCACTAGAAAGATCGAAGCCTTGTGGCGAAGCAAGAAAGGTACGCAGTATTTTGTGCGCAATAGCTGCAGGTATTGCGCCGCCGCCAGTCTGCTCACGCACAGAAAAAGCTAGCTGAGCGATTGCCGCACGCCTGCGGTCGGGATCGCTCGAATGTCTAAAGCGGTCCGTTGTGTCACCAGAGGCTGTCGCGCGTCTTTTTGGGTGAACCTCAAGCAGGATGCGCACCAGTTGGTCGTAAATGTCGCCCTTGGTACGAGGAAGTATCTGGCCGCGAAGCGCGAGAGTCACGAGGCCGATGAGCAGCAATGGCACCGTGGCGAGTGCCCCCAAGTTGGTTTCACGTGCCAACTCCGCCATGAAGCCACTAGCACGAGTAGTAGACTCAGATGGTTCAATGCCATCCGATGTGGCCATTGCATAACGATCAAACCATCGTCTGGCGATAGCACTCTGCTGGTCGACAGATAGAGGTGCGACAGTTCCACGCTTCCAATGTGCAGGAAGCGCACCAATGCGGCTAGAACCCCGGGGCCGGCCAGACACTATCACAGGAATTTCATGCGCCTCGACGGTAGTGAGAAGCGTATGTAGTGTCGTAACAGCGGCCTGCTCATTGCTCCACTCGTCGAGGCCATCGATAAGAAGCAAGACGCGCTGATCTTCAACGGCGCGATCAAGCAGATCGACAACTGAGCTACCAATAATTAGCTGTTCAAGTGAACGCCGCACAATCTCTTTAATGCCGATAGCGTTGCCGTCTTTGGCGACCTGCGATGACCAGCGCGCAAACGGAATGTAGACGGGAATATGCCTACCCCAGCGTGCGGCGATCTCCGGAAAATTCTCCTGGGTATGTAGGAGATCGAGCGCTATAACGCGTAGCAGCGTGCTCTTGCCACATCCGGCATCACCAAGCAGTACTAGTCGCTGGTTTTCTCCGATCCATTCGAGAAGTGGTAGGCGCCGTATGCGGTCGTTAGAAACGACATCCACTGTTCTCTGGCTGCTAGGCGCTGCTAACAGCGACGATTCCACGTCTCCGCTGACCATCCTTTCACCACTCGCCTCAATGATCTTGGTGCGGTCAAGGGGTCTGGCAGTCTCGCGCACTAAGATATCGGGCTTATGGAATCGTTCGAGTAATGACAGTGCGGGGCGACAATCCTCATCGCCGATCGATCCGAAGCTGCCGGGATCGACAAGATGGAATTGTGTTTGATATACGCGGGCGAGTTGCGAACGGACGCGTGCGAAATCTCCACCATCGAGTCTTAAGCCAAGGCTGTCGGCCACCTCCTTTCCAAGAAATGCCTCGACCCAATGGCGCCCAAAAAAATCATCTACAAGCATCGGATAAGGTCGCAAACGATCGGTTAGCTCTTCGCCACCGAGTGCTGAAAATACGATGTTGTACTCATTGAGTCGCGTCGCCTGACGTTCAATTTCCTCCTGCACATCAGTCGATTGAAGCGCTGCCTGAACAGCGATTGTGAAGTGGGAGGCACGTGAAACCCAGTTCCCTTCTAGAAACTTGTCGACCGCATCCCTTAGCTTGGCCGCGCCAAATTTGTTATGGCGTTTAGCCTGAAGACAATGGTAGCGACCATCTGTCTGGCGGGCATAGATGTCTATGCCTTGCTGCGCATCACCTTGCCGGCCGTAACGAGCACAATGTTCGATATTGCCGTCGAGCGCGGTCAGCCGATGGCACAGACGCTCAAAATTCTCCCAACTGAGCTCACCGAACCGTAACAGCTGAACGCGAGTGATGACGGGAGGTGCGGGAGGCACCGTATCCGGCGGGCTAGTAAGTGAGACAGACTTTGGAGGCGCAGGAGGCATAGCTATACTTTGGCATCGCGGCACGTGACAAGCCAGCACCCATCTAGGCTACGCCCATCTTCATGCGCCACTGCTTTTGAGAATCTTGGATTGCGGTAGGGCTAGCCCGGGTCTCGCTGGTGGCGAGACCCGGGCTACGGGTTGGCGGTCAAACCCATGGTTACCCGCATGCGGCAGGCACAAAAAAGCGCCGGTTTCCTGGCGCTTCGTGGCTGTGACGATCGCATGATCGACTGCGGTGATCGGCGATCGCGAACCCCGCCTCAGCGTTTCGCCAACTGCCCCGGCACGAACTGTTCGCGCACGGCTTTCGCCAGCAGGTCGGGCGGCAGCATGCCCTGGTCGAGCAGGAAGTTGTTGAACGCGAGGCGGTCGAACTTGTCGCCCAGCGCGAGTTCGGTTTCGGCGCGCAGTTCGAGG
>JAYUYQ010000114.1:0-6320 GCA_043752435.1 Betaproteobacteria bacterium | reverse complement strand
GCCTGGGTGTGATTGACGGCGACAGCGTGATTGATCTGCTGGACGCGGCGCCCAATGGCATTGCGGCTGAAATGCTCGCTGCGTTTTCCGACATGACGCGGCTGATTGCAGCTGGAGATGACGGGATCAGGGTGGCGAAGGCGGCGGTACGGTCAGCAGGCAAGGCGTCACGTACTCCGCTGGCTGCTGTGAAACTGTTTGCGCCGCTGGTCCCCACGTTGATCCTGTGCAGCGGTGAAAATTACTGGGACCACCGCGAGGAGAAGCCTGGGGTTACGCGCAAGGATCCGGAGTTTTTCCTGAAAACCGCGCTTGGCGTGATCGGCCAGGGCGACGATATCGTTTCTGATCCGCGGGTGACGAAAAAGCTGGATTACGAAACTGAGCTGCTGATTGTCATCGGCAGGAGCGGGCGGCATATTCCGGCGTCCCGTGCGCTGGAGCACATCTGGGGCTACACCGTGATGAACGACGTCACGGCGCGTGACCGCCAGGTCACGCTGCGTCCCGACGGTTCTTCGGTGTACAACCTGGGGCCGGGTAAAAACTTCGATACCTGCGCGCCCATCGGGCCGGCGATCGTCACCACGGACGAAGTCGGCGATCCGCAGCAACTCGCGTTGAAAACGTATGTCAATGGCGAATTGCGCCAGAGCAATACCACCGGAAAGATGATCTGGACCTGCGCGCAACTGGTCGAGTTTTTTTCGACTTTCATCACACTGCAGCCCGGCGTGGTGATTTCCACCGGCACCCCGGGTGGTACGGCCTGGGGTACTGATGCTGAACTCGGCGGCAAGAAGCCAATGCGCAAGGATGTGGTGACCGCGAGCGGATATCTCCAGCCCGGCGATGAAGTGATCTGTGAGATCGAGGGCGTTGGCCGTCTGGTCAACAGGGTGGTTGCTGCAGCCTGATGAACGAATCAAAATCAAACAATCAATAAATCTAACAATTAATAAATCAAAACGGAGGATGACGCCATGAAACAGATTGTGATTGCCCTGGTCGGGATATTGGCTGCGATAACCGCGCAGGCGCAGGAGACGTACCCCAGTCGCCCGATCACCATGATCGTGCCGTTCCCGCCGGGTGGCGTGGCCGACATTACCGGCCGGCCGACGGCTGCAGCACTGGAAAAAATCCTCAAGCAGCCGGTGGCGATTACCAATCGTCCTGGCGCCGGCGGTGCCGTAGGCAATGCCGCGGTGGCGAATGCCAAGCCCGATGGCCATACGCTGCTGATGGCGCTGTCGAGCATTTCGGTGATTCCCGAAGCCGACAAGCTGTTCGACCGCAAGCCGGCGTATGCACTGGATCAACTGGCGCCGGTGGCGCTGATTTCAGCCGACCCGGTGATACTGGTGGTGCATCCTTCACTGCCGGTGAAAACGCTGAAGGAAGTCATCGCGCTGTCGCGCAAGCAGCCGGGCGAGCTGTCGTTCTCGTCTTCCGGGGTTTACGGCGCGCTGCATATGCCGATGGAAATGTTTCTGCACGCGGCCAAGCTGAAAATGCGCCATGTGCCGACCACTGGCGGCGGCCCGGCGATTACCCAGTTGCTGGGTGGGCATGTGACGATGAGCGCCGGCGGTCCCGCCGCGATCAGCAGCCACGTCAAGGCCGGCAAGCTGCGCACCATTGTCAGCTGGGGGGCAGAGCGCCATCCGAACTACCCGGAAGTGCCGACGTTCAAGGAGCAGGGTTACGACATCGTCTATTACATCTGGGCCGGGCTGTTTGTGCCGGCTGCGACGCCGGCGCCGGTGATCAAGGTGCTGCGCGACGCCACTCGGCAGGCCGTGGCCGATCCCGATTTCAAAAACCAGATGGCCAAACTGAATTCGCCGGTGCAGTACCTGGATGCGCCTGAGTTCGCCAAATACCTGGATGCCGATGCCAAACGGCTCGCTGCGGTGGTGAAAATCGTCGGCAAAGTCGGGGGTTAGCGATTCATGGCATGGACTGGAATGAAAAGCGACGGACTCAAAAGCGATCAGGTTTCGGGGGTGATGCTGTTTGCCCTGGCGATCTGCGTCTGGTGGCTGAATCGCGCTTTTCCCGTGGGTTCCCTTTCCGATCCCGGCCCCGGTTATGTGCCCTTGCTGCTGGCGATTGCGTTCGGCGGCATCGGCCTGATGATTGCCGTGTTTGGCGGACGTTCCGAGCCGCTGCTGGCGATCCGCTGGCCCGAAGCCGGTCGTGCGGCGGTGATCCTGATCGCCAGCGCCGTCGCCACGCTCGCACTTGAGCGCATCGGTTACCGCTTGGCGATCATGGTGTTCCTGGTATTTTTCCTCGGCGTGGTTGAACGTAAAAGGCCCTGGGTCGTGGCGCTGGTGGCGGCGGGGTTCAGTCTGGGCTCGTTTTATGTCATCGGTGATCTGCTCAGAGTGCCGCTGCCGCGCGGTGCCTGGGGTTTCTGATGCAGGAAACCTTCAACAGCCTGATGATGGGGTTCTCGGTGGCGTTCCAGCCACAGGTGCTGATGTATGCTTTTTTCGGCTGCATCATCGGCACCCTGGTCGGCATGATGCCGGGGTTGGGGCCGCTGGCCGGTATCAGCCTGCTGCTGCCTGCGACCTTTGGCTTGAATCCCATCGTCGCCATCGTATTGCTCGCCGGCGTTTATTACGGCGCGATGTACGGCGGCTCAACAACCTCGATCCTGATGCGCATTCCTGGCGAGGCGGCGTCAGTGATGACCTGTGTCGATGGTTACGCGATGACACAGCAGGGCCGCGCGGGTCCGGCGCTGGCGATTGCAGCGATCGGTTCTTTTTTTGCCGGCACCGTCGGCGTGATCGGGCTGATGCTGCTGGCGCCGACGCTGGCAGATTTTGCGCTGCGCTTCGGTCCGCCGGAATACACCGCACTGCTGCTGATGGGCTTGTTCGTGCTGGCCTACATGAGCGGCGGCTCGATGCTGAAAACGCTGGCGATGGCGGTGCTCGGCCTGTTGCTCGGCATGATCGGCATCGACGCGATGAGCGGCTACACCCGTTTCAGTTTTGACATCATTGAGCTCGGCGATGGTGTGGGCATCGTGCCGGTGGCGGTGGGCCTGTTCGGCATTTCCGAAATCCTGCTCACTGCGGGGCAGGCCGAACCGCCGAGAGTGCAGCAGCCGACGCTGCGCCAGCTGATTCCCTCGCGGGAGGATTTACGCCTGTCGGTCGGGCCGATCATGCGCGGCAGCCTGCTCGGTTTCATGATTGGCATCATTCCCGGATCGGCGCATATCATTTCGTCCTTCGTGTCGTACGGTATTGAACGCCGGCTGTCGAAACATCCGGAGCGCTTTGGTAAGGGCGCTATCGAGGGTGTCGCCGGGCCGGAGTCGGCAAACAACGCGGCGGCGACCGGCGCCTTTGTGCCAATGCTGGCGCTGGGCATTCCGACCAGCCCGGTGACCGCGGTGATGATCGCGGCGATCATGGTCCACGGCATCCTGCCGGGGCCGATGCTGATCCAGCAGCAGCCCGATCTGTTCTGGGGGTTCGTGGCCAGCATGTACGTCGGCAACGTGGTGTTGCTGGTGCTGAATCTGCCGATGGTCGGCTTGTTCGTGAACCTGCTGCGCATCCCTTACGCTTACCTGTATCCCTGCATTCTCGCGTTCTGCATCCTCGGCTGTTATTCGGTCAGCAACAGCATGATCGACGTGTGGATCATGCTGGTGATGGGCGGCGTCGGTTATGTGCTGCGCAAATTCGGTTTTGATCTGGCGCCGGTGGCACTGGGCCTGGTGCTGGGCCCCATGCTGGAGTTGTCGCTGCGTCAGTCGCTGGCGATGAGTGGCGGCAGTTATGGCATATTCCTTGTGCGCCCGATTGCGGTGGTGATGCTGGTGCTCGGACTGCTGCTGCTCGCACTGGCGCTGAAACCGTTGATATTCAAGGGCCGGGATTGGCGTTCCAAAGTGGGTTTGGATGACCAGACCGGATGAAATGCGCCGGTGTATTAATAAGTAATTGATTTTAAAGGTATTTTTTGTTTCTTCGAATCCTGGCCATGAGCGTTCTGGCGGTCGCAGGCTGCGCTGCAATGGCGCAGGAGCCGGTACTCAGCGGCGGGCCGTACGTGCCGACGCCGCAGCGCGTGGTCGAGGCCATGCTCAACATTGCCCAGGTCAGCGATCGTGATTTCGTGATTGATCTCGGTTCCGGCGACGGCCGCATTATCATTACCGCCGCGCAGAAATACGGCGCACGCGGCAAGGGGTACGACATCGACGGCGAACTGGTTGAGCGCAGCACTCTGGCTGCGCGCAAATTGAAACTGGAGCAGCGGGTGCGTTTCGAGACGCGCGACGTGCTGCAGGCGGACATCCGCGAGGCGACGGTCATCACGCTCTACCTGCTGCCCGACATGATGCACGCGCTGCGTGCCCGGTTAATCAGCGAACTGCGTCCCGGCACCCGCATCGTTTCCCACGACTTTGATTTCGGCGACTGGAAACCCGAGCGCACGGTGAGCCTCGACCTCGACGAAAAGTATGATGTCACCGGCAGCTGGTCTTCAACGATCTATCTGTGGACGGTGCCGCCACGGATTGTGCAGTGACGACTGCCCCCGCCGACGATCCGCGCCGGCCTTCCTTCGGTTTCATGATTGGTGTGCTGGTGACCGGGCAGAGCATCGGCACCATGGGCACCACGATGATTCCGGCAGTGGCGCCCAAGGTGGCGGAGAGCCTGGGCATTTCCTCGGCACTGATCGGTTACCAGATCAGCCTGCTGGCGCTGGCGATGATTGTTGCGCTGGCCTTCGGCAGCCGTTTCAGCAGGCGCTGGGGTGCAACCCGCATGCAGCAGATCGGCCTGACGCTGGTCGCCACTGGTGGCCTGATCGCGATCCTGCCGCACCTGTTTTTCTTTTACGCGGCTTCGATTGCGCTCGGCCTGGGTTACGGGTCGCTGACGCCTTCGGCATCCAGCCTGCTGATGCGCTTTACCCCGGCAGCGCGGCGCAACCTGATTTTTTCGCTGAAGCAGACCGGCGTGCCGCTGGGTGGTATCGGTGCCGCGCTGATCACCCCGGCGGTCGCCGTGGCCTGGGGCTGGCAATGGGCCATCCTCGGTAATTCGCTGACGCTGTATGTGTTGGTGTTCGTGCTCCAGCGCGGGCGCCCGTACTGGGATGATGACCGCGATCCGCAGGCCAAGATCAGCGGCAACCCGTTCAGCGGCGTAATGACGATCTGGAAACATCCGGGCTTACGACTGCTGTCGATCTCGGGCGGCTGTTTTGTCGTGGTGCAGATCTGCCTGAGTACGTTTACAGTGATCCTGTTCAATGAAGAGTTTGGCTGGGGACTGATTGAAGCGGGCATCGTGCTCACGGCGTCGCAGGTCGGCGGCGTCACCGGCCGCGTGTTCTGGGGCTGGCTCGCCGACCTCACCGGCAATTGTTTCGGCATGCTGTCGCTGCTGGGCGTGGTGATGACCGTGTCGGCACTGGGTTGTTACGCATTGACACCGCAGTGGTCGATGGTCGCCGCCTGCGCGCTGTTTTTTGTGCTAGGTTCGACCGCCAGTGGCTGGAACGGCGCGTTCCTGGCCGAGGTTGCGCGGCTCGCGCCGCGTGAATCGATCAGCATCGCGACCGGCGGTTCACTGGTGTTTGTCAACACCGGCAAGGCGATCGGCCCCATTGCTTTTGCCAACGCATTTTTGCTGACCGGGAATTACCAGATGGTGTTCGTATTACTGGCGCTGCCCGCGGCGATAGGGCTGTGGTGCGTGTGGGCGGCGCACCGCGGGGCGCAGCAGCCCGCGTAAGTTTTTGCTGATGGATGTCAGCATTGTTTGTGCGCACGGCACTGCCGCAGGGCGGGGCAGAAGGATGTGCACGTAATGGGGGCGCATCTGCTGCTCATTTACGCTGTGCAGCGCGCCGGTTACAGGCACGGCGTTTGCTTATATGAACATCACCAATTTCTTTTTCTGTTTGAGAGGTGCAGCATGAAATCGCTTACATTCCTCGCGCGTGTCGCAATCCCGCTGGCGCTGCTTGCTGGCGCCGCCAGCGCACACGCGCAGACTTATCCGACCAAGGCCTTGCGCATGGTGGTGCCATTCGCGCCCGGCGGTCCCAACGATATCCTGGCGCGTTTGATCGGGCAGAAACTTACGGAGGCATGGGGGCAGGCGGTTCTGGTTGAAAACCGCGGCGGCGCGGGCGGCACGGTCGGACTGGAAGCGGCATCGCGCTTGCCCGGTGACGGGTATGCGCTGGCCATGGGTGCTTCCAGCAATCTCGCGGTCGCGCCCAGCCTGTACGCCAAGCTGCCCTACGATTCGATCAAGGATTTCACG
>JAYUYQ010000113.1:0-15123 GCA_043752435.1 Betaproteobacteria bacterium | reverse complement strand
CGGTCGCCAGGCATGATGGGGAAAAGCGCATGGAATAAAATCCAGGAAAATTACGAACGACTTCGTCGCGACGGCAAGTTACCGGCAACATTTGAAGTGATCTACGGCCATGCCTGGAAACCTCAACCTAAAAAAATTGCGGATGGACGCACGATCATTAAAACGCCATTCAAGTTATGAATTACTTCGTCACCGGCACCGATACCGCGGTTGGCAAAACGCTGATCAGTTGCGCGCTGCTGCATGCCTTTGCCGCACAGGGCAAGCGCGTCATCGGCATGAAGCCGGTGGCTGCGGGATGCGACAAGAACGGATTGAACGAAGATGTGGAACAAGTGCTGGCGGCCATCAATATCGAAGCCAGGCAGGAACAGGTTAATCCATTTTGTTTTCCACAATTCATTGCACCGCACATTGCTGCGCGTAATGCAGGTGTGGGCATCGAGTTCGCGCCTATCTTGGCCGCCTATCAGCAACTGGCAACACAGGCTGATGTGGTGATTGTGGAAGGAGTAGGTGGATTTCGAGTGCCGCTGAATGACACCCAGGACAGTGCCGATCTGGCACTGCAATTAGGGTTGCCGGTGATACTGGTGGTGGGCATGCGACTGGGTTGTCTGAATCATGCGCTGCTTACTGCGCGCGCAATTGAGGATTGCGGATTAAAATGCGCTGGCTGGGTGGCCAATGTTATAGATGCTGAAATGCCGGTGCTAACGGAAAATATCGAGGCGCTGCAGCAGCGCATCACGGTACCGTTGCTGGGAGTGGTGCCACGCCAGCCCCATCCCGATGCTCACGCCGCAGCCCGTCACATCAACATTGAATTATTGACGGCCAAGCCCCTATTCGCTTGAGGTATGATTAGGCATAAATGTAGCGAGATATCCTATGTCATTTAGCAGCATGTCTGAAAAATCTACCCCGCTTCCGGTCCGTCTGGTTGCCTTGTTGCGCGAAGCGCGCTGGTTACTGCTGATTGCGCTGGCTCTGTATCTGGTTCTCATTCTGTACGGCTATGATCGCGCTGACCCAGCATGGTCGCACAGTGCCCCTAGTACAACAACCAATGGCAACCCAGCGCATAACCCCGGCGGCGTTGTTGGCGCATGGCTGGCGGATGTGCTGCTGTATACCTTCGGTCTTTCTGCGTGGTGGTGGGTGGCTTTTCTGTTGCAGCGTGTGTGGCAGGGTTATCATCACATGTCCCCCGATAGCATTTTCGATCGTCGCACGCTGTGGGTAGCGTTGGCCGGTTTTATGGTATTACTGCTGGCCAGCAGCGCGCTGGAAGCACTGCGTCTGCATAGTCTGAAGGCGGCGTTGCCGAATGTGCCGGGCGGTATGACAGGTGTCGTGCTGGGCGATAATCTGGCGCATCTGCTCGGGTTTACCGGCGTCACATTATTTCTGCTGGCGCTGATGGCGATCGGCTTCAGTCTGTTCAGCGGGCTATCGTGGTTGCGTTTCACTGATCGTCTCGGCACCGGGGTCGAAACATTTTATTTCTGGGTCAAGAACACCTGGCAGACGTGGCAGGACAGGCGCATTGGTGTTCAGTCCTCAAGTGATCGGCTGGCGGTCGTGCAGGAAGAAAAGAAGCGCGTAGAAGACCATCAGCCCATTTACATCGAGCAGCCATTATTTGAAGTGCGCCAATCCGCACGCGCAGCTCAAGAAAAGCAAGTCCCGCTGTTTTCCGACATGCCCGATTCACCTTTGCCGCCACTGCATTTGCTGGATAAACCGGGACATGAAGTTGAAATTTTATCTGCCGAAACACTGGAATTTACCTCGCGGCTGATTGAGCGCAAGCTCAACGATTTCGGTGTGGAAGTAAAAGTCGTTGCGGCCTACCCCGGCCCGGTGATCACACGCTATGAGATAGACCCGGCAGTCGGCGTGAAAGGCAGCCAGATTACCAATCTGGTGAGAGACCTAGCGCGTGCGTTGTCGGTGGTCAGCATACGTCTGGTTGAGACCATTCCTGGCAAGGCTTACATGGCGCTGGAATTACCCAATCCAAAACGGCAGATCGTCAAGCTGTCCGAAATACTGAGCTCACACGCTTACGCAGAAATGAATTCACCGCTGACGATTGCGATGGGCAAGGATATTTCCGGCAAACCGGTGGTCGCGGATTTAGCCAAGATGCCGCACGTGCTGGTGGCCGGCACGACCGGCTCTGGCAAATCAGTGGCGATCAATGCCATGCTGCTCAGTCTGATATACAAGGCCACGCCGCAAGAAGTAAGGCTATTACTGATTGATCCCAAGATGCTTGAATTGTCGGTGTATGAAGACATACCCCATCTGCTGGCGCCGGTAGAAACCGACATGCGCCAGGCTGCTGCCGCACTCAACTGGTGTGTACAGGAAATGGACAAGCGCTACAAACTGATGTCCACACTGGGCGTGCGTAACATCGCCGGGTTCAACCAGAAAGTGCGCGACGAAATCAAAGCCGGGCAACCGCTGACCAATCCGTTCACACTCACACCGGACAATCCGGAAGCGCTGGAAGAATTGCCGTTAATTGTTATTTTCATTGATGAGCTGGCCGACCTGATGATGGTGGTCGGCAAAAAAGTGGAGGAGCTGATCGCGCGGCTGGCACAAAAGGCGCGCGCCTCCGGCATCCATCTGGTGCTGGCGACACAACGTCCGTCGGTGGATGTGATTACTGGCTTAATTAAGGCCAACGTGCCAACGCGCGTAGCCTTTCAAGTGTCGAGCAAAATTGATTCGCGCACTATTCTTGATCAAATGGGCGCAGAGGCATTGCTCGGTCAAGGCGACATGCTCTACCTGCCGCCAGGCACCGGCTATCCGCTGCGCGTGCATGGTGCCTTTGTGTCTGATCAGGAAGTGCATCGCGTCGCCGAATATCTCAAGGCCCAAGGAGCGCCGCAATACATCGAGGGCGTGCTGACTTCTCTCGAAAAAGCGGAAGCTGGCGAGGAGCTTAACGGTGGCGGCGACGAGACCGATGCCTTGTATGACCAGGCAGTAGAAATTGTGATGAAGTCACGCCGCGTTTCCATATCGCTGGTGCAGCGTCATTTGCGCATCGGTTACAACCGCGCCGCGCGGCTGATCGAGCAGATGGAGCGCTCCGGTCTGGTGTCGCCGATGCAGTCCAACGGCAACCGCGAAGTGCTGGCACCGGCATCGGCGTCCGATAGCGACTGATTTCCTGATACAAAATTTTACAAACCCGTTGTACAAACTTTCCCGTCTGCCGATGGTCTGATCTTTCATGTTGACCCGAATTTTTGTCAGTCCCCTGATCCTGGTTACCGCGCTGTGGTGCGGCTTTGCCAGTGCTGCTGAAGAGGCCCCGCGCGGCATGGCATTTGAGGTATACATTCGCCTGGAACATGGCATGACAGAGGGCGAGCTGGTGCTGCGTGCAGGTAAACCTGACCACCATGCCATCGACAATATCCGCGAAGGCCTCAAGTCGAATTATTATTTCCCGACGTTGGCCAATCCTTTCCTGACCACGGTGAGATTGCGTTCGGGCCGAATTGAAAACATTGACCGCGTGCGCAAACCCTTTTGATGCGAATACTCCTGATTCTGTTGTCCCTGTTGCCGGGTCTGGCGTCCGCGGCGGCCACCGATGCGCTGAAGGTATTTCTGACCCAGACTCAGACCGTCAAGGCGCGTTTTGCGCAGATGGTGCTCGACAAGAACCTGAAGCCCTTGCAGCAGGCGCAGGGCGTCATGCAGTTATCGCGGCCGGGAAAATTCCGTTGGGATTACCAGAAGCCATATGAACAGGTCATCGTCGGCGACGGCAGCAAACTGTGGATTTATGACAAGGATCTGAACCAGGTTACGGTGCGTAAACTCGACCGCGCATTGGGTGCCAGCCCCGCGGCATTGCTCGCCGGTAGCAACGATCTCGAGCGCGATTTCAAATTGTCCAACCTCGGCATGGAAAAAGGGCTGGACTGGCTGGAAGCACTGCCCAAAAGCCGGGAATCGGTGTTTGAGCGCGTGCGCATGGGTTTTGGCAAATCCGGGCTGGAGGCGATGGAACTTCGCGATCAGTTCGGCCAGACCACGGTGATTACCTTTGCCGACGTAGAACGCAATCCGCGCATCGCCGCCGATGTGTTCCGTTTCACGCCGCCGCAGGGCGCCGACGTCATCAGCGAATAACCGGCTGACCGGCGACAAGACCCGCGTGGACGACCTGTTCGCCAAACGTGAGCCCGACGCGCCGCTGGCGGAGCGCATGCGGCCGCGGAATCTCGATGAAGTGGTGGGGCAACAGCATTTGCTGGGTGTTGGAAAACCACTGCGGCTCGCCTTCGAGGCCGGCAAACCACACTCAATGATCCTGTGGGGCCCCCCCGGCGTCGGCAAGACCACACTGGCGCGTCTGATGGCGCATTCTTTTGATGCCGAGTTCATCGCCATTTCCGCAGTGCTCGCCGGCGTCAAGGAAATCCGCGAAGCCGTGGCGCGCGCCGAAGTCGTGCTGCAGCAAAGCGGGCGGCGCACGATTCTGTTCGTTGATGAAGTGCACCGCTTCAACAAATCGCAGCAGGATGCTTTCCTGCCATTCGTCGAGCGGGGACTGATCACCTTCATCGGTGCCACGACCGAGAATCCGTCGTTTGAGGTCAACAGTGCATTGCTGTCACGCGCAGCAGTTTATGTGTTGCAGCCGCTGTCCGATGCCGACCTCGCCGGCTTGGTGACGCGATCGTTAGTTAAGTTATTGTTTTTATTCAAATTATCCGATGCAGCCCGCGACAGCCTTGTGGCGTATGCCGATGGTGACGCGCGCAGGTTGCTGAATATGGTGGAGCAGGTGGCGACGGCTGCGACCCAAAGCAAACAGACCGAAATTGATGATGCGTTTATTCGGCAGACTCTGACCCAAAGCCTGCGTCGTTTTGACAAAGGCGGTGATGCGTTTTACGACCAGATCTCCGCGTTGCATAAATCGGTGCGCGGCTCGGCACCGGATGCGGCTCTGTATTGGCTGGTGCGCATGCTCGATGGCGGTGCTGATCCGCTGTATCTTGGGCGGCGTCTGATCCGTATGGCGGTTGAGGATATCGGTCTTGCCGATGCGCGCGCGCTGCGCATGGCGCTCGATGCCTGCGAAACCTACGAGAGGTTGGGTTCACCCGAAGGTGAATTGGCGCTGGCGGAAGCCACCTTGTATCTGGCGGTCGCGGCGAAAAGCAATGCGGCGCATGTCGCTTACAACCGCGCACGCGAACTGGTGCGCAATGACCCGTCGCGTCCGGTGCCCGAACACCTGCGCAATGCGCCAACTAAACTGATGAAGGATTTGGGTTACGGCCGAGAATACCGTTATGCCCACGATGAAATCGGGGCCTATGCAGCCGGCGAGAATTATTTTCCTGATGACCTGTCGTTGCGCCGATTCTACGAGCCGACCGAACGCGGCCTTGAGGCGCGGATCAGGGAGCGACTCGAAGTATTGCGGGAACTCGACCGGCAAGCGATTGTGAAGCGCGGCGAAGGCGGCGGCACTTAGGCCGTCTGCTGCGGCGCGGCATCATTTTTTCGCAGGCGGCCCTGCATTCTCAATTCCCATACCCCGGCGGGCGGTGCGTTGCGCCACACGGTGACACAACGCCGCCAGATCAGGCCTGCCGGCGCCTTGAACGGCGCCCTCGGCTGGTAGGTGAACTGGATCAGCCGCCGTTGCGGATCTTCCGTAAGCAGGCGATGCAAAACGGCGACGGTGGGCGTCGCAATATGTACGGGCAGAGAGCGAAACGGTAAAGAGGAAACGAAAACGGTCCGTTCCGGCAGGTGTGCGAGCAGTTCGGTGCGCGCATGAAAGTAATCGGGAATGATCTGCGCATGCGGAAAATGCTGATGCAGGCGGCCGGCCAGGGTCAAATTTTGCTCGAACAGCATCAACGGCACCGCGGGATGCTGGCGCACAAGTTCATTGGTAATCGTGCCAGTGCCCGCTCCCAGTTCGACCAGCGCATCGGAGTCACCGGCGTGACATGCCATAACTTTTGCCAGACGTTGGGAAGACGGCAGGATGGCTCCGACCAGTGCCGGTGTCTTCAGCCATTGTTGAAGGAGGCCAGCGCCCATGGGCATCAGAAGCCGTAAAGCCGCGCCGGATTATCGACCAGCACTTTGCGCCGCTGTGCTTCGTCCGGCACCCATTCCGCCAGCATATCGGCGAGCAGGTGATCCTCCGGCATCAGTGCGCGTGCGCCGGGATGCGGCCAGTCAGTACCCCAGACAATACGATCCGGCGCAGCCGCCACCAGCGCGCGGGCCAGCGGCGTCACTTCCGGATACAGCGGTGCGTTTATTGAAGTGAAATACGGCCCCATGATTTTGGCCCAGCAGTTGTCGCGGCTGACCAGTCGCTGCAACGCCTGAAACGCGAGGGAGTTGATACTGCCCTGTGCCGGGCAACGCGCGAAATGGTCGATGACGATATTAATTTTTAATTTCGCCAGTTTGGCTTCGGCTTCGGGCATTTTCGGCAGGTCGAGGTAAAACTGCAGGTGCCAGCCCAGTTCCTTCAGGCGCGGCGCCAGACGTTCGCCGTCGGCGAGTGTCAGGCCCTCGGTTTCCGAGGCGAGATTGATGCGTACACCGCGCACCCCCGCAGCATGCAGGTCCGCGAGTTCACTATCCGACACTCCCGCTTCCACCACGGCGATACCGCGCAATGCATGTAGCCCCGAGCGCAACGCATCGACCATGCAGCTGTTGTCGGTGCCGAAAACGCTGGGTTGGACCAGCACACCGCGGTCGCAGCCGTTGTTTTTGAGCATGCCCACATAATCCGTGGTGACCGCGTCGGGCGGGATGTAGGCGGCATGGGCTACATACGGAAAGCGCTCCTGTGGCCCGAACACATGCGCGTGGCAGTCGCAAGCGCCGGCCGGGAAACGCGTTTTGGGCTTCCGGGTGTGAGGGATGAAGCCGGGAATATTGGGTGCGCGCTCGGTGGGCATGATGTCGGAGTGGAAAATGGAAAATAAGGGAGGCGCGACTGTAGAAGGCTGCTCGCCGCTCTGTCAAGTGACGGTGAGCAAGGGACGAGGAACAAGGGAAGAGGAGCAAGGGACGATGAGCAAGGGCTGGCTGGAGTCGGTGAACTCGCCGATAATATCTGCTCTTTTCAGGATTTGAATAAGTATTTGAGGCGGACATGCTCGACATTAATACATTACGCGCCGACGTGCAGGCTGTCGCGCAAAGACTGGCTGATCGCGGTTTCACGCTGGATACGGCGCAGTTTGCTGCTCTTGAAGCCGAGCGCAAGGCCATCCAGATCGAAACTCAGGAATTGCAGGCGAATCGCAACGCGTTGTCCAAGCAGATCGGCCAGTTGAAGGCCAAGAAGGAAGACGCTTCGGCGCTGATGGCGGAAGTGAATGCGCAGGCCGAGCGGCTGAAGTCGCTGGAAACGAAGCTCGAAGACGTGCAGCAGCGGCTCAATGATTTTCTGAGCATTATTCCCAATCTGCCGCATGCATCGGTGCCGGCGGGGAAATCTGCCGATGACAACGTCGAAGTGAGGCGCGTCGGTGAACCGCGAAAATTCGATTTTCCGGTGAAGGACCACGTGGACCTTGGCGCCGCACTGGGGCTCGATTTCGACACGGCGGGCAAGATTGCCGGAGCACGGTTTTCGGTGCTGAGGGGCGGCGTGGCGCGGCTGCACAGGGCGATCGCGCAGTTCATGCTGGATGTGCACACGCAGGAGCACGGCTACACCGAGGTTTATGCGCCGTACATGGTGACCGGAGAATGTGCCAACGGAGTTTCCAGCCTGGCCAAGTTCAAGGACGATCTGTTCAAGATCGAAGGCCGCGACCTCTACCTGATTCCGACCGCGGAGTATCCGGTCACCAATTTCGTGCGAGACCAGATTCTTGCGCTATCCGAACTGCCGCTGAAATTTGTCTGCCACACACCGTGCTTTCGCAGCGAAGCTGGTTCTTATGGCAAGGACACCCGCGGCATGATCCGCCAGCACCAGTTCGACAAGGTTGAGCTGGTGCAAATCATCCACCCCGAACAGTCATCCGCCGGTCACGAAGAGCTGACGGCGCATGCCGAGGCGATACTCAAGAAGCTCGGTTTGCCGTATCGCACGGTTACGCTGTGCACCGGCGACATGGGTTTTTCCGCAGCCAAGACCTACGACATCGAAGTCTGGCTGCCGGGGCAGAGTGCCTATCGTGAAATTTCCTCCTGCAGCAATTTCGAAAGTTTCCAGGCGCGGCGCATGCAGGCGCGTTACCGCAACGACAAAAACAAACCCGAGCTGGTGCACACGCTGAACGGTTCGGGTCTGGCGGTAGGGCGCACGCTGGTGGCCGTGCTGGAGAATTACCAGCGTTCCGACGGCGGCGTCGACATCCCGGCGGCGCTGCAGCCGTACATGGGCGGGTTGAAGGCGCTGGAGCCCATGCGCTAGGGCTGGTAGAATCCCGCCCCTTAAGTGCACAGCGACGCCACAGTTAAGGAGAGGTGGCAGAGTGGTTGAATGTACCGGTCTCGAAAACCGGAATACGCGCAAGCGTATCGTGGGTTCGAATCCCACCCTCTCCGCCAGAAATATAACGGCCCCGAACTGAACTGACCCCATTTAGTTGGACAGTTAAAGCGGGCGGTTAAGCCACAGAGGGCTGAGTTCTGTATTGAACAGGACTCAGCCCTTTAAGTTTGCTCTTGATTCGCTCGTGGTTGTAATAGTGGATGTACTGCCGCAGGCCAGCTTCAAGCCGCCCGATGCTATCGAATTTGTTTAAATAGAAGAACTCCGACTTAAGCGTCCCAAAGAAGCTTTCCATGGCGGCGTTGTCCAGACAGTTGCCCTTGCGCGACATGCTTTGGGTTAAGCCATGTTCTGTCAGCTGTCGTCGATACGCGGGCATCTGATACTGCCAGCCCTGATCCGAATGGAGTAACGGGGCTTGCTGACCGCTGAGTTTGCCCAAAGCCTTTTTGAGCATGTTGCTGACCAAAGGCAGATGTGGCCGCTTTTGTGTATCGTAGGCCACGATTTCCCCGTTGTACAGATCCATCACCGGCGAGAGGTAGAGCTTGTCGCCCCGCACATTGAACTCGGTCACATCGGTCACCCATTTCTGGTTGGGCTGATCTGCCTGAAACTGTCGATCCAGCACGTTCGGCACATTGGCATTGAACTGCCCCCGGTAAGAGCGGTACTTCTTGGGGCGAACCAGGGATTTCAGCCCCAATTGCTGCATCAAACGCTGAACAGTCTTGTGATTGACTTCTGATCCCGTATTGCGCAGTTCATCGGTGATGCGCCTATAGCCGTAGCGCCCCTTGTGGCGCACATAGATTGCGCCAATGCTGGCTTTCAGGTGGGCATACCTGTCACCGGCCTGCTGCACCTTGGCTTGATAGTAGAACGTGCTGCGTGCAAGCCTGGCGTTCTTGAGCAGCGCCGCCAGTGGATGATGCTGCCTCAGTTCGATCACGGCTTGCGCTTTTTGGGCGCAGCCAGCCTCTGGGCTCGAACCAAGGCATCCAACTTTTTTAGGTAGGCCACCTCCGCACGCAGATATTCGTTCTCTTTGCGCAGCTCTTCCAGCGTGCGAGTGTCTTGTGGCTGCGCAGGGACCTTGAGGGTCTCGGGAGTTTTCATCTTTTTCGGGCGTCCTCGGGACTTGGGCTCTAACGAATCCAACCCGCCCTCATGGTACTGGCGTTCCCAGCTCGATACCACCCCCGTTCCCCCGCGCAGATCAAACAGCGCAACGACCTGACTGTAAGACAACTCTTGCAGCCACATCCGCTTCAGCACCGAAAGCTTGAATCGGGCGCTGTAGTGACTGAATTTCTTACGCAGTCCTGCATCGCCATGCCGGCGGTAGACATCGACCCAGCGCTTGATTGTCGCCTGGCCAACGCCATGTCTGCCCTCAAGCGCCCTATAACCTGAAGACCCTGACAAATACTCCCTGACTACGTGTTTCTTGAATTTCTCATCATATCTCGCCATGAAAAACACCCCAAAGGTTGGACTGGTGTCCAACTTTTGGGGTGCAGTTCAAACGGGGTCGTTTTTATTTTTGGTTAAGTGCCAAGTATTGACGACATCATAAGTTCAACCACCAGGGTTTTTTGGCACACTATGTGCGCTACCGAACATGTCGAGCGGAGCATTTGTTATACGGTCAGTTGGTTGATTCACCCAGGTAACCCGCTCTTCTATGAAATACCCGTTAATTATCGCGTCCCTGATCTTAGCAAGCCCTCTGCTTACGGCTTGCAAACCTGCGTTGATGCCGCCGGTCATGCAGGGCGATATTCACGCTGCAACAGATGCGGACTGGAAACGCAGCCCTCCATCCATTTCTTCCGGGCACGATAATGAAAGTCCCGTAACCGGCATTTCCCTTGAGTCGACTGACAGCTTGATGGGGGCGCGGCTAGAGCCAGCGCAATCTTCAGGGGCGATGGGAAACGGTTCCCGGTCTGATGAATCGGACAAGGCTGCGGCTGATCGTTCACTGCAGAGCAAGAGCCAGCTGACGCGCAAGATCCTGGCCCTGCAGTTATTGCAGGCCATGTCCGCGGCGCGCCCTTGACAGGTGGTCAAGGGCTGGCAGGCAACAGCCGCTGATCTTTACTGTGAAGAGCGTCGTTCAGGACTTAGATGATTATTGGCCACTAAAGCCACATGATTTGTGAGCGGCTAGTACCATAAGCCTCCGGTCGCCGCCATGGCCCCGGGCTGGCAGGGGTGCCTGCATCACCTTCGGACGGACGCAGCCATGACACAGCAACTTCCCTACGACGTCACCACGGCCACGGGCGAAAAAATCGTCTTCACATTCCCACTGCACGTAGAGACCCAGTCCGCGATGCGCGTATCGCAATTGTTGGACTCGGTATTGGGCGTGATCGACCGCGAGCTCAAGGTGCTGGGCAATACCGCCAACGGTGATGTGATGCAGGCGCTGGCGATGGCGCTGTCGGTGCGCACCGCGATGCTGCACGCACCGTATGCAGTGGGACGGCAGTTGGCTACAGAGCTGGCGGCCACCGCGCTGGTTGCTGCCGAACTTTGCGAGCGCGATGACGGTGGCGCAGGAAACACCTGACTGAGGCTTGCAATGTCGCCCGACTTTGATGCCCGTGCTATTGCGCCAGCTTATTGCGCCAATTCATGCATGATCCTGATCAGTTCGGATTTGCCCTCGAAGCCGATGCCCGGCAGTTCGGGCATGGTGATAAAGCTGTTTTCTACTTTGACGCTGTCTGGAAAACCGCCGTAGGGCTGGAACAGGTCGGGATAACTTTCATTGCCGCCAAGGCCCAGACCGGCGGCGATGTTCAGCGACATCTGGTGGCCGCCGTGGGGAATGCAGCGCGAAGGTGACCAGCCGGCGATTTTGAGTTCGTGCAACGTGCGTTCGTATTCACACAGGCCGTAGGACAGTGCGCAGTCGAATTGCAGCCAGTCGCGGTCCGGGCGCATGCCGCCGTAACGCAGCAGATTGCGCGCATCCTGATGGCTGAACAGGTTCTCGCCGGTGGCCATCGGTCCGGGATAAAACTCCGCCAGCGCTGCCTGCAACGCAAAATCCAGCGGGTCGCCGGCTTCTTCGTACCAGAACAGCGGATAGTCGCGCAGCATTTTGGCGTAGGCGATCGCGGTCTCCAGGTCAAAACGACCATTGGCATCGACGGCGAGCCGCGCATCCTTGCCGATTTCGGTGAGAACGGCTTCAATGCGCCGCCGATCCTCGGAGATGTCGGCGCCGCCGATTTTCATTTTGACGACGCTGTAGCCGCGATTGAGATAGCCGCGCATTTCATTGCGGAGAGCCTGCAGGTCTTTGCCCGGATAGTAATAACCGCCGGCGGCATAAACGAAGACTTTGGGATTGGCGGTGACGTCATGCTGCTCGGCAAGTAGCCTGAACAGCGGCTTGCGGGCGATTTTGGCTACGGCATCCCAGATTGCCATGTCCAGCGTGCCAACTGCCACGGAACGCTCGCCGTGGCCGCCGGGTTTTTCGTTTTGCATCATCGCGCCCCACGCAAGATGAGGATCGATGTTGTCACCGGTGGCGTTCTGCAGGGTCGCGGGGTCTGCTTCCAGCAGCCTTGGTGCGAAACGTTCGCGTATCAGGCCGCCCTGGCCATAACGTCCGTTGGAATTGAAGCCATAGCCGACAACGGTGTGGCCATCCACTTTGACGTCGGTGACCACGGCAACCAGGCTGGTGGTCATTTTGCTGAAATCGATATAGGCGTTGCGGATCGGCGAGGCGATCAGTTGGGTGACTTCACGGACATCGACGATGCGAACCATTTAATAAACTTTCAATGAGGGTGACCGGCGCTTGCGCGGACATGCGGCGTTGCCGACTGTTGTAGTCCACATTTTAATCAATGCCGCGATGCGCGGCCAGAGCGCGGTAATATCAACCCCGCGTAAACAAAAATATAGTTTTTCGCAAGAGAGCAATCATGCCGCACCCAACATCCCCTGCAATTCTGATCACGTTGTGCGCGGCACTGTCCGTCAGCTCGCCGGTGTGGGCCTCCGATCAGTATCCGCAGCGCCCGGTGCGCCTGATCATTCCTTATCCGCCCGGCGGCGCCGGTGATATTGTTGGCCGCCTGCTCGGCAAAAGCCTGAGTGCGGCGATGGGGCAGCAGTTTGTCAGCGACAATCGCGGTGGAGGCGGGCAGATCATTGCCACACAGATCAGCGCCAATGCCGCCCCCGACGGCTACACGCTGTTCCTCGCCAGCGCCACGCATTCGATCAACCCGGCACTGCGCAACAATCTGCCCTATGACACGCTGAAGGCTTTTGCGCCGATCACGCTGATCGCTGAATCGCCGCTGGTGTTTGTCGCCCATCCCTCTCTGAAAGCCGCCAGCATCAAGGAACTCATTGCACTGGCGAAAACCCAGCCCGGCCGCATCAATTACGCATCCTCTGGTCCCGGAACCGGCGGACACATGTCGGTCGAGTTGTTGAAATCGCTGACCGGTATCGACCTGGTGCACATTCCCTATAAAGGCGCGGGACCGGCACTGATTGATGTGGTTGCCGGACAGGTGCAGATTATCTGCACCAGCCCGCTGCCGGCGATGCCGCATGTTAAGTCGGGGCGGTTGCGCGCGCTGGGCATGACCAGCCTGCAGCGATCACCGGCGCATCCCGACGTGCCGCCGGTCGCGGACACGGTGCCGGGTTACCAGTCAACGCTGTGGTACGCGCTGCTGGCACCGGCGGGTATTCCGCAGGCGATTCTCAAAAAAGTGCATGGTGAAACCGTGAAAGCGCTGGCTGCACCGCAGATGCGCGAACAGTTGCTTGCGCTGGGGGCCACACCGGTCGGCAACAGCCCGCATGAATTGCAAAATTTCGTGCGCGACGAAATCGCACTGTGGACCAGACTGGTAAAGCAGGCGAATATCAAGCTGGATCCTTGATTCGTTTTATTGCTGAGGACAACATGACCGCAACTGTAATGCTGTTTGACCCGACGGCGCCGCGCGGCGGTTCTGCGCAGAGTACTGTCCAGCCGGCGCCACGCACCGCGCTGGCCGGCGCCGTGATCGGCTTCATCGACAACGCCAAACCCAATTTTCATCACCTCGTTGACGATCTCGCCGAATTGCTGGTCAGCCGCTATGGCGCGGCAAAAGTGATCAAGCGCCGCAAATCGTCGGCGTCCCTGCCCGCGGATGCCGCGGTGATCGCGGAATTGTCTGGCGAATGTGATGTGGTCATCGCCGGTTCCGGCGACTGAGGGTCATGCGCGTCGTGGAGTATCCACGACAGCATCGAAGTGGCGAAGCAGGGCAAGGCCGCCATCACCGTGTGTTCCACGGCATTCCTGACGCTGGGCCGAGCGCAGGCGCGTGCGCTGGGCAATGGTGCGTTGCCGATTGCGGTGATTCCACATCCTTTCGGCGGATGCAAACGCGAGGACGTGCGCAAAATTGCCGAGCAATGTGTCGGTGACATTGCCAACCTTCTGAGTGGATCTGCATGAGCGCAACACCCACCGACGGCGCTGTGACCTTCGAGGCGCCCGACGATTTCGAGGCCATCAATCGCATTTACCGCGAGCGGCGCTGGAGCGACGGCCTGCCCATCGTGCCGCCGACTGAGGCGCGAGTCGAACGCATGCTGCGAGAGACACAGCGCAGCCGTGATGAAATCATAGCCAGCGTCGCGCCGGGTTTTGGCGCGGCCACCGTCGAACGCATCGCGATCAATGCCGTGCTCGCCGGTTGTGATCCGGAATATCTGTCGGTACTGATCGCCGCGACTTCTGCAGCAGCCGATCCGGCATTCAACCTGCAGGGCATTCAGGCGACAACCAATCCGGTTGCGGTATGGCTGGTGATCAATGGTCCGCTGGTGCAGCGCCTGCAGGTCAATGCCACCTTCAATTGCATCGGCCAGGGCACCTGGGCCAACGCCACACTGGGCCGCGCAATGCGGCTGATCCTGCAAAATATCGGTGGGGCGTTGCCGGGTGAGATGGACCGCGCGACTCACGGCCAGCCTGGTAAATATACTTTCTGTTGCGCCGAGAACGAAGAAAACCATCCTTGGCAGCCCTTACATGTAGAACGCGGTTTTGCTGTCACCGACAGCACAGTGACCGTGGTCGGCGCCGAAGGCACGATGAATATGAACACTCATGCCCAAACCGCGGACGAACTGGCCCGGGTGATTGCCGAAACCATGGTGCACCCGCCCAGCAATGAATATGTACATGGCGGTGAACCGTGGTTCATTCTCGGAACCGAGCATGCCGAGATTTTCCGCCGAGAAGGCTGGGACAAGGCGCGGGTCAAGCGCGAGTTGTGGGAACGCTCGAAAATGGCGGTTAAACACCTGAGCATTAACGAGCTTGAACGTGCGCGCGCATCGCGCACTCCCGAACTCGGCCCGTTGGCGGATGACACGCTGCTGCCGATCTCACCGCGGCCGGAGGACATCCAGTTGATCGTCGCGGGCGGGCCTGGCACCCATTCGATATATGTGCCGTGCTTCGGCAACAGCCGCGCAGTGACTCGGCAAATTGACAGCTGGAATCCCGGTGGATGCGGTGATTAAATCATAAG